>JAICEG010000038.1 GCA_025924295.1 Vicinamibacteria bacterium | reverse complement strand
GTCGATGCCGCTCGAGTCGCCGAGCCGCAGGTCCATCAGCGTGACATCCGGCTGATGGCGCTTGAACTCGCTCACGGCTTCCTGCGCCGTGGCTGCCGTGGCGACGACGGTGATGTCGGGTTCACGCGAAAGAATGAGCGCGATGCCCTCCCGAACGATTCGGTGGTCGTCGACGCAGAGAATCCGGACCGCAGTGCCGTTCGTCATATGGCCGCTGGGAGGCTGTTCCGCACAGCACCGGAAAGTGGGATGACCGCTTCGATCGAGGTGCCCTGGCCGGCAGCGGTGGTGATGGTGAAGGCGCCGCCCAGTTCCTCGGCGCGTTCCTTCATGGTCGTGAGCCCGTAGTGGTTGGTTTCGTGCACAGCGTTCCGGTCGCCTTCGATGCCGCAGCCGTCGTCGTCGACACGCAACGAGACGGCGTCGGGAGTGAATGTGATCTCGAGATGAATGCGTCGCGCATGCGCATGGCGCGCGGCGTTCGTGATGGCCTCCTGCCCGATGCGAAGCAGCTGGTTGTCGATCTTCGGAGGCCTGGCGACGTCGTTGCCGTTGACCACCGAGGTGAAGCGCACCGGTTGGTCCCCAATGAGTTCCCGCGCGAAGGCCCTGAGGGCCGACGCCAGGTCGTGAGTTTCGAGAACGGGTGAACGCAGATCCCAGATCGACTGACGCGCCTCACGAATGTAGGCCTCGACTTGACGGCGAATGCGGGTGAGTTGTTCGCGCGCACTGACCGAGGACGGCCCAAGTGCGTTGGCGATGCCGTCGAACTGCAGTGCCACACCGACCAGGCTTTGCAACAGCGTGTCGTGGATCTCCCGGCTCAGTCGCGCGCGTTCGGCGAGTGCGAGCGAGAACTGACGCTTCATCAACGCGAGCCGGAATTGCCAGGCCAATGCGGTGCACGCCACGATCAGGAGAGCGGCGAAGGCGTAGAACCAGCGCGTCTGATAGATGGCCGGCTGAATGGTGAACGCCCAGTCTGCTGACGACGACGCCCACGAGCCGTCCTCGGTGTGCGCTTCGACCCTGAACCGGTAGTCGCGGGGCGAGAGGTTCGTGTAGAAGACCGAGCGGCGCGGGCCGGCGTCCACCCAGTCGGTGTCAAAGCCGTCGAGCCGGTACCGGAAGCGAACGCTGTCGGATCCGGCGAGCGCCAGGACGGTGAAGCTGAGCTCGAGACGGCGCGTACCGGCGGGAAGCGAGTGTTCGTTCAGATCCAGTCGGCGATCGTTGGCGATCGCCTCTTCGATCCGAATCACCGGTGGCCTGGTTCGCGGCATCAGGTCGCCGGGATCGACCTCGGTGGCGCCGCCGCCGCGCACGAACCACAACCTGCCGTTGGCTTCACGCGCTGAATTGATGATGCCCAGCGGGGCTCCTGCGAGCCCGTCTTTCGGACCGTACATCTGATACGGCATCCGATGGGACGGGTTGGCCATGGCCTCGGTGATGTCGCGCCGCGACACACGCACCACTCCGCGATCGAGCGTGAGCCAGAGATCGCCGACCAGGTCCTCGACAATCGACCACACACGATTGCCGGGAAGACCCTGAGCAGAACCAACAGAGGTGATGCGGCCGTCCACGAAACGGCTCAGGCCCTCGCCGGTCCCAAGCCAGACGCCGCCTGCAGCATCCTCGAAGATGTCGTTGAGAGTCAGGTTGCGGCCGCTGAGTCCGTCGGCTGTCCCAAGCAGGCGGAACTTCCCATCGGCTTCGACGACGCCAATCCTGGTGCCCGAACCGACCCACAGACGATGCTTGCGATCGGCATGTGCGAAGGTCACGCGCGCGAAGCCGGCTTCCGGAGGAAGCATCAGCGGAACCGGTGTTCCGCCGTTCCATCGATACACCCACTGCCCATCGCCCAGCCACAGTCCATCGTCGCCGGTCTCTGAAATCGAGAGCACCAGCATCTCTGATTGCGCGCCGAGGTCCTGATGGACGACCTGATCGCCCACCAGACGCCAGAGCCCATCTGCGGATCCAATCCACAAGGTTCCACGCTTGTCGCGGAAGAAGGTTCGAATCTCCGGGGAGGCCGAACCGATATGAACCTGCTGCCATCCCACCGGGGTCGGCTTCAGGTGGACGAGACCTCTGGTCGTGCCGGCGAGCACGCCGTCGGGCTGCCAGGGCTGCACCGTCAACACGAACCCGACATCCTCGAGCGGTGTCAGCGCGCGCCTCGTCAATCGATGCAGGCCAACAGTAGTGCCCACCCACACACTGCCGTCACGATCCTCCATGATCGACAACACGGAGTCGCTCGACAGCCCGGTGCGCAGTGCCGCCCGCTCGATCGACACGGTTGCACCGCTGTTACGCACCCGCCACAAGCCGTCGCCGAATGTTCCCACCCACAGTGCGCCGAGACGATCGTGGAGAAGGCGATAGCCGGCCGCTTCGAGGGAATGGCGAGGAGAGCGCGCTGCTCCGAGTTGACGGAAGCCGGCAGCGACATCGGTCGTCCAGATCCGCCCGCTGAGATCTTCATCGATCCCCCAGACGTGATCGTCGGAGGCGAGACGGAACCGGGACGTGCCCGCAACCTGTTCGAACACTCCCCAGCGTGTTCCGACCCAGAGCGTGCCGCTCCGATCTGCGAATACGTGCCTGACCTGCCCCGCGCGCGACTTCCAGGGAAGGCCCACCTTCTGCCACGTGGTGCCGTTCCACTCGTAGAGATCCCAGTCGATGATCGCCCACAGTGCGCCGCGTCCGTCTTCAACGAGCGCGGTGACTTCCTCGAGACCCGCGAGGCCTTCGTCGTACGGCTGCAGCTTGCCGTTGTGAAGCCGCCCGACGCTGGCAGGGTTGGCCGAGCCAACCCAGAGTCCGCCGTTTCGTGCGACGCTCAACGTCTTGATGGATCCGCGAATCGGATTGGTGCCGACGTTGTCCCACAGAAAGAACCGCCAGCCATCGAAGCGCAGCAGGCCGGCATCCGCCCCCAGCCACAGATAGCCGTCGTCAGTCTGGGCAATTGCGTAGACGGAGCCGAGAGGACGGCCGACACCGTCGTGCCACGAGGTGAGGGAATAACCAGAAAGAATGCCGTCCTCAGCCGCCGCAGCGGCCGGGGCGGCCACGCCGACGAGCAAGCTCAGCACGAGCGCGAGTCGGACGACAATCACGACGCGAACGATAGCAGAGATGTCCACACACGTGTTTCAGCTCATCCGCTACCTAATTCTAGGTAGGCGGCTGCGTGACTTTGTCCTGTCCTTCTTCGCCCGAGGCTGAATTCCGAATCGCTGATCGTTCCGTGCCATCGCGTAAGCGATCCGCTCCATTGTCGGCTCGAAGTCGTCATGACGCGAGTCGATGTACAGCCACTTCGAGAGGACGCGGTGCGGCGCCACTGGCGGGAACTCGCCGATGATCGCGAGGTGATGAGCTCGGTCGGTGCAGATCAGGACACCGTGCCACTTCCAGCGGCCAGTCTTGGTCGGTTCGACCAGGAGCATCATCAAACGGCCGAACAGGTACGCCGCCAGCCCACCGAACATCCTCTTGGTGAAGAAGCTCGGATGATGCTCGAACGCCTGGAAAATCCACTCGTTGTCGAAGGCTTTCATCGAGGGAACAGGTTCAGTTGACCCCGACGGGGCCGCGTCGCCGCCCGGTCACGATCGTCGAATACCGTTCGGCCACCGAGCGATCGGGACATCTGCCTTTCGCGTGCGATGGTTGCCGCAACATCCGCCTCGGGACCGAGACGCTGTTCGATTCCGCGCACGAACGAATCCAGGCGGGACATTCCATCGAGCTTGTCGGAGCGGCCAAGCTTTGCCGCATCGAGCGCGCGCCGCAGCACCGCGATTGACTCGTCGTAGATCTTCAGCGGCACCGGGAACGGGTGGCCATCCTTGCCGCCATGCGCGAACGCGAAGCGTGCGGGATCTTCGAAGCGCGTGGGCGTGCCGTGCACGACTTCGGCGACGAGAGCGAGCGACTGCAGCGTGCGCGGACCGAGGTGCTCGAGCAGGAGGAGGGAGGCGAAGTCACGCAGGTCGCGTTCGTGCGCGAGGGCCAGGACTGCACCAAGGCGCTTCTCGTTCACGTCGTCGCGACGTACGTCGTGATGTGCCGGCATGCGGAGACGACGGACCTCGGTGAGTGTCCGCGATGGATCGTCGCGCGCGATGGTGAGCAGCGCATCCTGCGCCGGTCGCGCCTGTCGATCGACGAGATTCATGATCGTCCCGGCATGCTGACCGACGATGGCTGTGTGGGGATCGGCGGTGAAGTCACGGACGGTCGCCGAGTGCCAGTGGTAGCGGCGCGCCAGGCGGCTGTCCTCGTTCAGTCCCTGCTGCACGACGGCCCACTCGCCGTCCGCGGTCAGGACGAACGAGTGCAGATAGATCTGGAAGCCATCGGCGACGGCATTGTTGTCGATGCGTGCCGTCAACCGGCTGGTACGGACGAGCGCGTCGCCATCGAGGCTCTCACGCTGCGCGACCTCGCGAAGTTCCTGCGGTGTGTGACGCGACTGCCGGCCTCGCCCCCCGCAGATGAAGACACCGAGCTCGTGCGAGCGCGGATTGAGCCCCTTCTTCAGTGCGCCCATCACCGATGTGGTGATCCCGGAGGAATGCCAGTCCATTCCCATCACCGAGCCGAGCGCCTGGAACCAGAACGGATCGCTCAGTCGCGCCAGCAGTGCCGATCGGCCGTAGTGATAGATCACGCTCTCGGCGATTGCCGTGCCGAGCGTGACCATACGCACCGCGAGCCAGGGTGGAACGCGACCGCCGTGCAACGGCAGGTCGGCGACGCCTGAGCGCTTCACGGGGCGATCGTAACTCTCCGCGCGGTCGGCTGATCGCAGGTCCTTCGAGATCGCTTGACATTGCCGGTGCGCGTGCCGCACCTTGCGCGCATGGCAAAAACACGGCGTGCACAAACATCGAGCAGGCGGCCGCCTGCCCGTCGATCCACCTCATCAGTTGAAAGGGAAGCTGCTGTTCCGACGATCCGCTCGCAGGGATCGCGGCGAGGGTCGGCGCAGACGCGAATACTGGATGCGCGGCCGGACACGCTCGACTTCCGCGATCGCATGTTCGAGCCGACGCTGATCGAAGTGCAGACCGAACTGCCGCTCGACCACTACCGCGAGGTCAAAGTGCCGGTTCTCGATCAGGGCACTGAAGGTGCCTGCACCGGCTTCGGTCTCGCCACAGTGGTGCACTACCTGCTTCGAACACGCGACATCATCCGTGATGACGCCGAAGTGAGCCCCCGCATGCTCTACAACATGGCGCGGAGGTACGACGAGTGGCCGGGTGAGAAGTACAGCGGCTCGAGCGCGCGCGGCGCCATGAAGGGCTGGCACAAACACGGAGTGTGTTCACGCAAGCACTGGGTGTACGACCGCAAGCTCGAGGGTCAGGACGGCAAGCTGTACAACAAGCGTTACGAGGAGGCGCTCCGTCGTCCACTCGGCGCCTATTTTCGCGTCAATCACAAGGACCTCGTAGCGATGCATGCCGCGATGACGGAGGTGGGCATCCTCTATGCGACGTCGCAGGTCCATGAAGGCTGGCAGAACGTCGGCCGGGACGGCGTCATCAACTGGGAACCCGGCACGCCGATCATCGGCGGCCACGCCTTTGCCGTCGTCGCCTACGACCACCGCGGTTTCTGGATTCAGAACTCGTGGGCGGACGACTGGGGGATGGACGGGTTCGCTCAGATCTCGTACGACGATTGGTTTGCCAACGGCAGCGACATCTGGGTCGCGCGCCTCGGCGCGCCGATCGTGCTGCGCGATCGGGAGTCGGTGTCGAAAGCGGTCGGTGTCGCGGCACAGGGATCTCGCAGCTACGTCTTCTGCGATCTTCGCCCTCACATCATCAGCCTGGGGAACAACGGCCAGTTCAAGACCGACGGCACGTATGGCACTTCGGAAGAGGATGTGAAGGAGATTTTCACGCAGCTCGCGAGTCGAGTCGACGCGAATGAGTCGGCTCCCATCAAGCACCTCTTGCTCTACGCACATGGCGGGTTGACCGCTGAAGATGATGCCATTCAGAAAGTTGCCGACCTGCGACCGGCATTGCTCGAGGCCGGTGTGTTCCCGCTCTCGTTCATCTGGCGAACCGATCTCTGGACCACGATCACCAACATCCTCCAGGATGCCTTGACGAGACGTCGTCCCGAGGGCTTCCTGGACAACGCGAAGGACTTCATGCTGGACCGGCTCGACGATGGCATCGAGCCGGTGGCGAGAGGTGCGGGAGGACGTCGCGTGTGGGCGGAGATGCAGCAGAACGCGATGCTCGCGAGTCAGAAGGGCGGCGGGTTGCTGGTCGTGTTGAACGAAATCAGGAAGCTCACTCGCCGGCATTCTGGTCTGCGTGTGCACCTGGTGGGCCACAGTGCCGGTTCGATTCTGCTCGGGGGGCTCGCGGGCGCGAATCAGGCGAGCGGAAGCCCGGTGCAGTTCGAGACGTGCACGATGTGGGCACCAGCCTGCACGATGGACTTCTACCGCGAGCAGTATCTGCCTGCGATTCGAGGGGGTAGCATCAAGCAGTTCGCGATCTTCAATCTTACCGATCGCGCCGAGCAGGACGACAACTGCGTGAACATCTACAACAAGTCGCTGCTCTATCTCGTTTCGAACGCGTTCGAGAAGGTGCTGCGCAAGCCCTGGTTCCGCGATTCACAGGGCGAGCCACTGCTTGGCATGGAGAAGTTCGTCAACGCGTTGCCGGCGCGCGATCGCCCGAAGGAGATGGTGCTCTCGCCGAATGACGCACCGGAAGGCGGCCCGCGATCAGCGAGGTCGACGACGCATGGCGACTTCGACGACGATCCGGAGACGTTGAAGGCGACGCTGGCGCGGATCCTGGGTCATACCGCGCGCGAAGCCGTCTTCACGCATCATCGTTCGGAATTCACCCAGCGCCGCCGTCGTCAGGCGATCATGCAGCAGACGCGGGTCTGAGACACCGGGTGTCACTTCGGCGCGTTTCTCGACGAAATGACACCCGGTGTTCCTGGGGCGAGACGCGGGCGGGTTACGCCGCGTTTCCGATGGCCGTCGTACGGGGGCGAGATGAACGCGTGCCTTGCGTTTCGAACTTGCCGCTCAGCGTCGCGCCGTCCTGCACCGCGAGACGTGCGCAGGTGACGCTGCCCTCGACCGACCCGCCCTTGCGAATGTCGATCTTCTCCTTGGCCGTGACGCTTCCGATCACAGATCCGAAAATCGTGACGACTTTTGCCGTCACGTCCGCGAGGATCGTCGCATTGGGGCCGACCGTCAGCACGTGGTCAGGAAGGTCGATGCGTCCCTCCAGCTGCCCGTCGATCGTCAGGTCTTCGGCGCCCGTGACCTCTCCCTTGACATAGAGCGATCGCCCAAACTGCGCGGTGCGCATGTCGCTCGCGTCGTGTGACTTGGTGTTGCCCGGCGCGCTCGTCTCAGCTGGCTGAGCCGGCTTGAATCTGTTATCTCGGTCGTCTTGGCTCCACATGCGGAATTTCCCCCCGTTATTTTCTCGGCTCGGATGGGTCGAGAGGTTAGGGGTACGCGCAGTGCTGAAGCGCGGCCGTATTAAGATGACACGATTCCTTCACTAAAGGTGGCTCGATGACGGTGCGCGTATTGGTGTTCTTTCTTCTGTCCGCGACGATGCTTGCTCAGGAGCCGTCGCTTTTCGGGCCGCCTCCCAACAAAGAGGCGCCTGCGCCCAGCCTTTCCTTCGAGCGCATCCAGCAGGCCAACAAGGAACCACAGAATTGGCTGACGTACTCGGGTTCGCTCTCGAGCCAGCGACATAGCCTGTTGACAGAGATACAGCCCGGGAACGCCCGCGACCTCGAGCTGAAGTGGGTCTTTCAGTCGCGCTCACTCGACCGGCACCAGGTGACGCCGCTCGTCGTCAACGGGACGATGTACACGATCCAGAGTCCCAACGATGTCGTGGCGCTGAATGCGGCGACAGGAAAGCAGATCTGGATCTATTCGCATATACCGGATCAGGCGGCCAGGAACTGTTGCGGGCGATTCTCACGAGGCGTGGCGATTGCGGGCGACACGGTCTTCCTGGCCTCGTTCGACGCCCGGATCATCGCGATCGACGCCAGGACAGGAAAGGAGCGGTGGAAGACGCCGCCGGCCGGCGACCCGAAGCAGGGCTATGCGTTCACGCACGCGCCGCTCATCGTGAAGGACAAGATCATCGCCGGAACCGCGGGCGGAGAGTTCGGCGTGCGCGGCTTCATTGCCGCCTGGGACCTGAATACCGGAAAGGAAGTGTGGCGATTCAATACCGTGCCTGGTCCCGGTGAGCCGGGCAACGAGACCTGGAGCGGCGATTCCTGGAGGAACGGGGGGGCGCCGGTGTGGGTCACCGGTTCGTACGATCCCGAGTCGAATCTCATGTACTGGGGCACCGGTAACCCGGGACCGGACTGGGACGGTGCGGGTCGCCTCGGCGACAACCTGTACAGCTGTTCGGTGATCGCACTCGATCCCGACACGGGCACGCTCAAGTGGCACTATCAGTTCTCACCTCACAACGAGTTCGACTGGGACTCCGCGCAGATTCCGGTACTCGCCGATCTCGAGTGGCAGGGCAAGCCGCGCAAGGTGATGCTGTGGGCGAACCGCAACGGCATTTTCTACGTCCTCGATCGCACGACCGGTGAGTTCCTGAAAGGCCAGCCGTTCGTCAAAGTGAACTGGGTCGACGGCTTCGACCCGAAGGGAAGGCCGTTACCCGTTCCCGGCATGGCTCCCTCGAGGGAAGGGACGTTGATCTATCCAGGCAATCAGGGCGGTACGAATTGGTACAGCCCGTCCTACAGTCCCCGGACTGGCTTGTTCTACGTGCCGACGTGGGAGAACACCTCCACGACGTATCTGAAGGGCGACAAGCCACCCGAGTTCATCGAAGGGCGAGGCTTCACCGGCATATTTCCACGGCCCGGGTCCACGACTGACGACGTGCACAGTTCGATTCAGGCGATCGATCCGAAGACGGGTCAGAAGCGATGGACCCACCGTCTTGCGGCGCCGTCGACAGAGACCGGCGTGCTGACCACCGCGTCGGATGTACTCTTCAGCGGAGGCCGAGACGGGGCGTTCTTCGCGCTCGATGCGCGCAGCGGCAAGCTGCTGTGGCAGACGAATCTCGGCCCCTCCGTTGCCGCCGGACCGATGACGTACGCTGTCAACGGCAAGCAGTACGTGAGCGTCATGGCCGGCAACTCGATGTTCACTTTCGGATTGAGAGAACGCTAGCCATGGCCACCATCGAGAAGTTCAGCGCACCGGGCCTGTTCGACCCGGCCACCTACAGCCAGGGCATCAGGGTCAACCAGGCCCAGACCATTCTTTTTCTGTCAGGCCAGGTGGCCTACACCCCCGACGGCGGTGTCGCCTTTCGCGGTGACTTCAAAGGTCAGGCACGTGGTGCATACGAGGCGATCAAGGCGCTCGTGGAGTCCCAGGGCGGGACGATGGCGAATGTCATCAAGCTCACGACTTATGTGACCGACATGCGCTACCGCGTCGACCTTGCGCCCATTCGCGAGGAGTTCTTCGGAAAGAAGGGACCCGCCTCGACACTGGTCGAGATCCCGAGCCTGGCACACCCCGACTGGATGATCGAGATCGAGGCCATCGCCGTCATCTAGGCCTTTCCGGATCTGCACTGAACCTGCGGTTGAGCTTGCTGCTGTCGAGCTTGCTTCAAGCGCTTCCGTACTAATATTGCGTTCACCCAGACGCGCTTCCGCATCCATTTCAACTCGGTTTCTGCATGCAGCACACAGATCTCGAGAGCGCCGTCAGCCGACAGTCGTGGGAGTGGCTCGCTGATCTCGCTCCACGGCTCGACATCGTCGTCGAGATGGCCGACCCCGAGGGCTCATCAGTATTTCCGGCTGGCTCCTCGCACGATGCGGAGGTGTTCCGGACGATGCTCACCTCCGGCGAGTCGACGATCAGGGCCGCAGTGTCGGACGTGCGTGAGTCGAAGAAGCGGGTCTTCGTATCTGTCGAAACCTTTCAGGCACTCTGCTGCGGCCTGACGACGGGACATGTGCTGCTGCTGGCGCGCAACCTGACCGGCGCCGAGTCGGTCGCCGAGTGCCGTCAGGATCTCGAATCGATCGGCAACTGGCTTACGAGCGCTGTCGAGGCAACGCTCACCCAGACCGGCACCATCAGCGTGGAGCCGTACCGCATCGTCTCGTTCCGGCGGATCCTGCGCGAAGCGACGTCGCGCGGTTCGATTCGAAAGGTCATTGGTGCGTTCGTCGAGGCGCTGAGCGTCTGGGACGATGTGCGAGTCCGTTGTTACATCGCCGGCGCGAATGGTGGGTTGGTTGAATACGCGGCGCCGCTCGAATCGATGCCTTCGTCTGCCGGCGAGCCCGATGAGTCTGTCGTCCCTCAACACGGACGGATGGTCCGTCTGTCTCGCCCCGAAGTCGATCGCCTGGGCCTCGTGGCCGAACCTGGCGACACGATCATCTACCGGTTGCTGGTCGGCGACATCCCGTGGCTGCTCGTGTTCTCGGGCATGATCGACGACCGCGAACAGGTCCGACTCAGGCTCTACTCGGACATCCTTCGTGAATCACTGAGCAACGTCGTGATGGTGACCACGAGCCGCCTGGTCGCAGAAGTATCCCGTTCCAGACGGTCGACGAACGAGTCGCCCGAGTCCGAGGCTCAGGCCGTGCTCGATCAGCTGACGCACGCCATGAGCAGCCCCCGGGGGGCACTGGCGCTGGCGACGGCAGGGGGAAAACCGACCCTGGCGGTTGGAGATATCGATCTGCTCTCGCTCGACACGATGTCGCGGGATCAGATGATGGTCAAGTCGTCGGACGCCGACGGCGCGCTCACGGTCATCTTCGAGCGTCGTCAGGTTCCATTCACCGCGTTCGAGCGCGAGACTGCGCTTGCGGCAGCCGCGGTCGTCCAGCGCTGGATGCAGGCTGCGCTGCAGCGATCGAGCGACGTCGAGCGCCGGAAACGTGCGCGCGCCGTTGACGCTGTCTTCGATCAACTCGCCACCGATGCAATCGCCACCGGCCGCCACGCATCGGTCATCGTCGTCTCGCTCGACGAAACGAGATTACGTCCCGGCCTGCTACCCGGGTGGGTCGGCCGAATCCGAGCGCAGCTCCGCGCGGGGGACTACGCCGGGATGTTGAGCGAACGGGAGATTGCCGTGTTGCTGTGCGGGGCATCGGCCGAACATGCCGCGGCGGTCTCCGCCCGACTGACGAAGATGTTCAGATCCGCCGACACGACCGGCGCATTTCTCCATTCCGCGATCGGCATGACGACCCGGACGCCCGACTCACCGTTCCAGGGTTCGATCGTCGGAGCGGCGCGCGCACTGGCGACGACGCGGCAGTAACTCTTCACTTCCAACTCAGGCATTGGTTCGTGCACAATGTGGTCATCCCAATGCGGTGGGCCACTCGACAGCGGGCCTGAAGTTCTTCTTCGTTCTTTTGGTTCTTAGTTCTTCGTTCTTAGCTCTTCGTTCTTAGTGTGTCGTTCTGTAGTGGCCGCATGCGGAGGACGCTGGCGCCATGACAATGGCCCGAGATCTGATCGTCGACCAGTTTGCTCCCATGGTCGAAAGCGGCAGCCGCCTGACCACGTGGTATGCGCAAGGACACACGGATGGTTTTGGCGATCGCCTGCTGATGTTCGACAACACGAGTGCGCCCTCGTGGGAGATCCTCCGTTTCAAGCAGGCGCTTGCCCAGGCGCCGAAGTTCGAGCCGGCGTTGCGGCAGCAGGTCGAGCGACTCGGCTCATTTCAGCATCCCGCCTTTCCGTTGGTGCGTTCGATCAAAGAGCTCGGACACGAGCACGGTCTCGCTGTCGTCTCGACCTATGTTTCGGGCGTTCGCCTGTCTGACGCTCTGAAGAAGCCGCGGAGCGCCGAATTCTCGGTGCAGCTGATTCGACAACTGATGCCGGCACTCAGCGCCCTGCACGAGCACGCACCTGGCCTCGCTCACGGGGCGCTGACACTCGATCGCGTTGTCCTCACGGCGGATGGCCGCCTGATGATGCGCGAGCACGTGCTGGAGTCGGCGATTGTGAGCCTGCAGCTGTCCGCGGCACAACTCTGGGCCGAATTCGGCATCCCGACTCCGCCCGGTCCCGGACACGTGCCTCTGCTCGATGGCCGGCGCGACGTGTATCAGCTGGCACTGGTCGCACTGTCGCTGATCGCCGGACGCCGCCTGACACCTGACGACTACCCGGATGCCATCCAGGAACTGCTCGACACGATCGTGCGATTCGAGTTCCTGCGGCGGTGGCTGGAGCGTGCATTGCAGCTGACCGACCAGGCGTTTGCATCGGCCGCGGAAGCGAATGAAGCGCTCGCCGAGTTGCACAACGAACCGCGTCGGGACGAGGATGGATTCGAGGCGACGTTGCGGCTGGCCGCACCGCAAGCACCCAGGCCCGAAGTACCCAGACCGGAAGTACGCTCGATACCCGTGCGTGACGTCGAGAGCGACGTCGCCCCCTCGACAGCGGTTGTCGTCCCGGTCGCAGCCGCCCGTCGCCCCTCGAGGCGTGCGTTGCGATGGGCGGTAGTAGCCGCTGGCGTGCTGGCGCTGGGCGAGGCAGCCTTCATCGGGCGGATGCTCTATCTCGACTCTGGTATTCAGACCGCGGCAACGCCGGCAAGCGCTCGCCAGGCGCCGAACTCGGCGCCGGAGGTCCAGTCCAAGGCTGTGAGCGGACCGGTGATCGAACTTCCCGCCAACGCGGAGCCGGAGGAACCGGTTGTCCGAGTACTGCCGGCGGTCGCCTCTGTCAACGAGGACACTGGACTGCGTGACGTGCGCGTCCCGCCGCCGGTCAACAGCCCCCTACCTGCCCCTGCTCCCCCACGCAGCGGTGGATTCCGGGTCTCGGCTCCCGTCGAACTCCACGTTCTCGATGGTGAGCGAGTACTCGGGTCGAGCCGTGAGGGACCGATCATTGCGCGCGCCGGCCGCCATCAGTTCGAGTTCGTGAACAGCGTGATCGGCTATCGCGTTCGGCGAGAAGTCGACATCAGGCCGGGGCAGATCGCAGCGCTTTCGATTGCGATCCCGAATGGCACCCTGAACGTCAACGCGACTCCGTGGGCGGCGGTGTGGATTGACGGCACTCCACAAGGAGAGACGCCATTGGGGAACATCTCCATCCTCCCGGGTGAACACGACATCGTGTTCCGGCACCCGCAACTGGGTGAACGTCGCGAGAAGATCATCGTGCGTCCGGACATGCCGGCGCGTGTTGCCGTCAATATGCAGCGGTAATCGAGGAACGGCTTCAGGGAAAACGCGCGAGCAGAGTCCGCCCAGATGGCGTGGGGCGTCCGCCGCTCGGCTCGATCGTCACAGCGGCACCGACAACGGCTCCCTGTACTCGCGGCGGCGCATCGACCACCAGCGTTGCGCGGCCGGCATCATCCGGAACGAACAGTCCGGCACCCACCGACTGCGTATTCGTCACCAGCCAGAGCTGATACGTGCTCTCCGGCGGAGCAGCTGGCAGACGCGAGCCGCTCAACACCAGCCCGCGCGTCCGGCTCCACAGCAGTTGTGCCGATGGCCCCACGGTTTCAGCGCTGGTCAGGTTGAAACGAATGAGGTCGGGGGCGGTCAGGATGACGCCAACGGTCTCGGCGCGTTGCGCCAGTTGGCGTGCCTCCGCGATCTGGCGGTCGGCGACCTGGCGGGCGGCCGCGACTTCGCGATTGGCCAGCTGAGAGGTTTCGACCACCTGCTGTTCCGCGACGGCCACACGGGCAGACGCTTCGTTCAGCCTGGCCTCGATACGCCTGACGACGACAATCGTCAGCAGGATGACGGCCGCGGCGGCCAAGGCACCCGACACGAACCACCATCGCGGCGTCGGCCGTCGAATGCCAGTTGCCCCTGGAAGCACGGTGTCCTCTTCGCCGCCTCGCAGTAGACGGACTCGACGGCGAGGGGTGATGTCGGGGGGTAGCGCCGGGTCATTTGGGGCGCTCTCTCCGTTGGAGGTTCGCCGCAACTCGTCGTGAAGGTGTACGACGCGTTCGAGCGGCCAGCTCGCCGCGGAGCCCTGGCCCGGTGCCGGCTGCGCAGCGCCGATGCGGAGATCGGCAATGAGGCTCGTGAGGCTGCGCGACAGCTCGCCGAGGCTTTCGGCCTGCGTCTGGAGCTGTTTCAGCGGTTCCTCATGAAACTGTCGCAATGCACGCGATTCGCGGGTGACCGCCTCTTCGAGCGCACGGAATCGCTCGTCGAGCTCGAGATCGTCAGCCGGATTTGCCCGCCCCTGGGTCTCGCGCCACTGATGAAGCGCCAGACTGAAACGATCCAGTTGCGCTTCGAAGCGAGACAGACGTTGTTCCAGACCTGGATCGTCCTGGTGCATCGGGAGTGTTGCGATGATACACAAAAACCCAGCAGCTCGGTCCGTATTTCCACGTAGTGGGTTTCACCAGGTGGAAAGCCGAGCGGGCCGTCGGTTCGGTCCGCTCAGGGCGTGCGATTATTGCGCATGGCCGTGTCGCCCCAGGCGATCACGCAGCGCAGTTCCGACGAGCGCAGTGGAACGCTGCTGCAACGCGGTGTGGCAATCGGGCTGGTGCTGTACGCCGGATTCGTCGTCACGCCGGCGTCGTGGATCGTCCTCAGGGAGCTCGTGATCTACCCGTTGGCCGAGGTCGTCGCGATCACGAGCGTGCTCGTCGGTGTGTACCGGTATCGCCCGTCGGCGCCGCAGGCCTGGCTGTTGATCGGCGGCGGGTTGTTTCTCTTCCTGATCGCCGACGTCATCTGGGGTGTCTATAAGACGCTCGGACTCGATCCATTCCCATCTCTTGCCGACGTGTTCTACCTCGCGGCCTATCCGTTCTTTGCTGCCGGCCTTGTCGTCGCCACGATTCGCCGCCGAGGCTACGGTGTTGACGTACGAGCGACGATCGATGCCGCGATTGTCACGGTGATCTGTGGGTACATCGCCTGGGTGGGCATCGTCATGCCGATCGTGAACGACGACATGCTCACGCCGTTCGAACGCATTGTCACCATCCTGTATCCAGCAGCCGACCTGCTGCTGCTTGCGGTCGCGGCGCGCTTCGTGATCGGGTCCAGTTGGAACATGCGGGCGCTCCGCATGTTCGTGGCTGGAGTCTTCCTGCTGTTCATGGGCGACGTGATCTTCGCCCGCAATTCAGCGGGCCTTCAGTATGAGACGCTCTGGGACAGCATGTTGCTGGCCGGCATCCTCATGATGGGTGTGGCAGCGCTCGACCCGTCGATGCGGGCATTGACGGAAGAGCCCGGTGACCCGTGGGCACGAAGCGACAAGGTGCGACGGGTGTTAATCGCGTGCGCCGTCATGGTTCCCCCTCTGGTGCTCTCCTGGCAACAGCTCCGAGGCCGGCCGCTCTACTTTTCGGCTCACCTGACCGCGATAGTGGCCCTGACACTCCTGGTCGCGGCCCGCTTCGGATTGATGGCCGCGGGAGCGGAAAGGTCTGCAGCCCGGGAGGCCACGCTGAGCGACTACACCGCAAACCTTCTGGCGGCTGCAGGTCGCGACCGACTCTTCGCAATAGCGCGGCAAGCGCTCACGATGCTGGGCAAGACGGCAAACGGGAAGGCGCGCCTCGTACTCGAGGGCGAGCACGACACCCGTCGGGAGATGCCCTTCCGCACCGAGGTGAAGTTGCGGGGAAAGGAAGTCGGCACGATCTCGGTTGACGCGGATCCTGCGACGCTGCGACTGTGGCGCGAATCTCTCACGACGATTGCCACCCAGCTCTCCATCGCGCTCGAGCGCGACTGGCTGCTGGCGACCGAGCAGGAAACCGCCGAGCGGCTGACGCAACAGAACGCGCGCCTTCGCGAGCTCGACGCGATGAAGGATCGGTTCGTCAGCGCCGTGACGCACGAGCTGCGAACGCCGCTCACATCGATGATGGGGTACCTCGAAATCCTGAGTGCAGGTGAGGTGGGAGAGCTGAACGGCGACCAGGCCCGCATGGTCAACATCATCGACCGGAACTGCCGCCGGCTCGACGAGCTGATCAGCGAGATCCTGGTGACCGCACAGATTGACAGCGGTCGATTGAAGTACAAGTTCACGCAGGTCGATATCGCCCGACTCGCATCGAAACAGGTCGAATCGATACAGGCTGTTGCCGACAAGAGCGACATTCGCGTGGAATTGATCGTGGAATCGCAGCCGCCGCTCCTTTCGGCAGATGAAATGCGTCTCGGTCAGGTGATTGACAATCTGCTGTCGAACGCGATCAAGTTCACGCCCGCGGGCGGCACCGTCACGGTCAGGGTGGCTCACCGGGGAGACACGGCGTCACTCGAGGTCAGCGACACAGGCGTCGGCATACCGGCCGACGAGCTCGACCAGATCTTCGGCCGTTTCTACCGCACGACGACTGCGACCGCGACGCCGGGTACCGGCCTCGGCCTGTGGATTGCCCAGTCGATCGCCAAGGACCACGGTGGAACGATCAGCGTGACGAGTGAGTTGAATGTTGGCACCACGTTCGACGTACGCCTGCCGTTGCGGGCGGTCGATCGGCCGACGACCGCACAACATCACGAGGTGCGCACATGACCGAGACCCGCCAGCCGATATCGAGCCAGAAGGCCGACGGAGCCCGCCCCGTTGTCCTCGCCGCCGACGACGACAAGGACATTCTTGAATTGATCACGTTTCGGCTCGAGCGATCAGGGTACACGGTTCTTCAGGCCCACGACGGCGAGGAAGCGTTGAGACTGGCCCAGGCGGCCAATCCGAGCCTCGCCGTCCTTGACGTGATGATGCCGAAGATCGACGGGTTCGAGCTCACTCGGCGGTTGCGCGCCGACGCCGCCACGAGTCGAATGCCCATCATTCTGCTGACGGCGCGCGGCCAGGATGCCGACGTGCAGCAAGGGTTTGACGCCGGTGCCGACGATTACCTCCGCAAACCGTTCAGTCCGCAGGAACTTCGGGCGCGAGTGCAGGCAATCCTCGGACGACGGTGATCTATGACGCCCGTCGTCGTGGCCGCCACGCTGCTCGCGATCGCCAACCTCGTGCTGATCGTGCTCGTTGCCACTCGCCGCTGGCGGCTCGCCCGAACTCATCGTCGTCGCGACGAGCTGGTGGCGCAGATGCGGCGGCGAGCCGTGGAGTTCACTGAGGGCGATGTGCCCGCTGCTCCGCCCTCACTCAACGGGGTTGAGGCAGAAATGTTCACCGCGCTTCTCGTCGACTTCAGTCGGCAGTTGCGTGGCCCATCGCGCGAGCGGATCGTCGACTACTTCGATTCGAGTGGCCTGTTCGACGCGCAGGTGCGCCGCCTGGCGAGCCGCTGGTCGTCGCGCCGGGCGATGGCGGCGTTCATGCTCGGCGACATCGGATCGCCGCGAGCCGTGCCGGCGCTCGTCCGTTGTCTTGGCGACCGATCGCGCGACGTACGTGCGGCCGCCTGCAGGAGTCTGGGTCGGCTTGGCGCCGTCGACGCGATCGAGGCGATCGTGATCTGCGGCGTAGACGGTCGCGTTCCGCGCGACACTGCCAACCTCGCACTCCTTGACGTCGGCCCCGCCGCCATCGATCGCATCGTCGAGTTGACGAAGCACGAGGAGTCGTCCATACGGGCCTCTGCCGTAGAGATGATCGGCCTCATCGGGGCAGCGTCGGAAGTTGATCCAATCCTCGAGCGCCTCTCCGATCCGGCGGCCGCGGTACGGGTGGCGACGGCGTCCGCACTTGGCCGTCTCGGCGCTCGTGAGGGGCGCGACGCGTTGATAGCGGCCCTCGGCGATCGAGTACCCGACGTCCGCACCGCGGCTGCGACGGCCCTCGGTCAGATCGGGGGGCGCGACGCGGTCAACGTACTGATGCCGATCGCCCGGTCGGATTCGTTCGAGCCTGCTCGCGCGGCGGCCGAAGCGCTCGCCCGCATAGACCCGGCACTGGTGATGCGCCTGGGTGCAGACCCTGACTCCGGGCCGCACTTGCGCGAGGCAGCCGATCGGGAGGCGCTGTGAGCGTGCTTCGCGATGTGCTCTTTGTCTTCATAGCTGTCTCATTCGCATATTTCACCATCCTCAACGCACTCTATCTGTTCCTCACGGTACTCGCCTGGATGCAAATGGCCGGTGAGAGCCGTCGGCGCATGTATGCCGGGCTTGACGAGATGTTTCGCTCGCCGCTCACGCCAGGCATCTCGGTGCTCGTTCCGGCCTTCAACGAACAGAAGGTCATCGTCGAGAGCGTGCGGTCCTTGATGTCGCTCCGTTATCCGCGCTATGAGGTGGTCGTCGTCAACGACGGTTCTACCGACGCCACGCTCGGGGTGCTGATCGAAGCATTCGATCTGGTGGAGATCCGCATCGCGGTGAGAGACGGCGTCGTCTCGGCGCCCATCCGCGGCACGTATGCGTCAAGGCGCCACCCCAATCTGGTCGTGGTCGACAAGGAGAATGGCGGCCGTTCCGATGCCATGAACGCGGCCTTGCGCGTCGCCCGCCATCCCTATGTCTGCGTGATCGACGCCGACTCTCTGCTCGAGGAGGACGCACTGCTGCAGGTGGCCAAGCCCATTCTCGACGATCCCGACTT
>JAICEG010000037.1 GCA_025924295.1 Vicinamibacteria bacterium | reverse complement strand
CGACACGGGGCAGTAAATCTTTGCCACGACTTGTAGGGCGGGTCCTGCTTTTTGGACCCGCCGGGCCACTCTCAGACCCCGCCGGGTCTACAAAGCAAGACCCGGCTTACGGAATCCTTCTTCCGACAAACTCGTCCTCATCCGAGGTCCGGATGTTGCACTCTCATACTGAGAGTGTGAACGAAGGGAGCTCGTATGATCAGAAGAGACGCACAGGCTCTGGCATTGTGTTGCGCCGGGCTCGGCGCCGCCTTCGCCATGCGCGGCTGGCGCAGCGCCAGCGCCGTTGACTTCAGCGGTAAATCGGTTGTCATCTTCGGCGGATCCCGCGGCCTGGGCCTTGTCCTCGCGCGCCAGCTTGCGGCCGAGGGCGCGCGGCTGACCTTGATCGCCCGCAACGCCGACGCGCTCGATCGCGCCCGACAGGAACTGGACGATCGCGGTGCCTGGGTCATGACGGTTGCGTGCGACATCCGCGATCGTCAGCAGGTCGAGTCCGCAATCGCCCAGGCGGCCGCCCACAACGACGGCATCGATGTGCTCATCAACGATGCCGGCATCATCCAGGTCGGGCCGCTCGACCACATGACGCTCGACGACTTCCAGAACGCGATGGCCACGCATTTCTGGGGACCGCTGCAAGCCGTCCTCGCCGCGCGCCCGCATCTCCACCGCAGCTCGATCGCCCGCATCGTCAATATCTCCTCGATCGGCGGGAAAGTGTCCGTGCCCCATCTGCTCCCGTACAGCGCGAGCAAGTTCGCATTGACTGGCTTGTCCGAGGGCCTTGCTGCGGAACTGGCAGGCGAAGGGATCACAGTCACGACCGTCTGCCCGGGCCTGATGCGCACCGGATCCACGTACAACGCGTTGTTCAAGGGCCGGCATCGCCGCGAGTTCACGTGGTTTCACCTCGCCGATTCTCTCCCGGGTCTGTCGATCGACGCGCGCAGCGCGGCTCGTCAGGTGATCGAAGCCTGTCGTCGCGGCGACCCCGAGTTGCTCATCACCCAGGCGGCACGATGTGCGGTGGTCATGAATGCGATGTTTCCCAACCTGTTCGCTCGCGCGATGCGTCTCGTGAACGCGATGCTGCCATCACCGGATGTTCATGCAGGTCTCGACTCTCGATCGGGGTGGCAGAGTATGACCCGGCTCGCGCCATCGGTGCTCACTCGACTGGCCGATCGGGCGACGGCGGAGAACAACGAGGTCCCTGACGCCGTGGCTCCAACGCGCGCCTGATAAACTGCATCGATGGTTCCGCTGGAGCCTGACTACATCGTCATCGGTGGCGGATCCTCGGGCTGCGTCATCGTCAATCGCCTGTCCGAGGATCCCGGGACGCGCGTGCTGTTGCTCGAAGCGGGCTCCTCCGGTGAGAACAACCCGCAGGTGACGACACCTGGACGCTGGACGTCGCTGTTCGGTACGCAGTACGACTGGAACTACGCGACCGAGACTGAACCGGGCCTGCACAACCGGCGCATCGGCGTTCCGCGCGGCCGCATCCACGGCGGGTCGAGCGCCATCAACGCGATGGTCCACGTTCGCGGCCATCGAGACTGCTTCGATGCATGGGCGGCACTTGGGAACCCAGGGTGGGGATACGAGGATCTGCTGCCGCTCTTCAAACGCTCGGAGCGGCACGACGGGAAGGTCACGGAGTTCCGCGGCGTCGAGGGGCCTCTTGCCGTCAGCCATTGCGAGGACGCGCACGCCAGCCACCATGCGTTCCTCGCCGCGGCAGTCGAGCACGGATTTCGCGCCGACCCGCTCTACGACTTCAACCAGCCAGAGCCGGACGGGGTTGCCGGTTTCTACCAGAGAAACATTCTCGATGGACGCAGGCACAGTGCGGCCGCCGCGTTTCTCGCGCCTGCGATGACGCGAGCGAACGTCGAGGTTCGTTCCGGAGCCCGCGTCACACGATTGATCCTGGAGCAACGTCGTGTGGTGGGCGTTGACTACCTGCAGGATGGCCGTGTTGAACGCGTCCGCGCGACGCGAGAGGTGCTGTTGTGCGCGGGAGCCGTCGATTCGCCGCGTCTGCTGATGCTGTCGGGCATCGGACCGGCGGACCACTTGCGCAAGAGCGGGATCGAACCGATTGCCGAACTGCCGGGTGTGGGACGCAACCTTCAGGACCACTTGAAGCTGTCGATTCGCTGGAAAGGGAAGGTGATGCTGCCCGGGTCCACGGTCACAGCCGGCCTGTTCACATCGTCAAATCCTGGCTGGCCGTCCGATCTGCAGTTCTACGTCGGGCGCGGACTGGATCAGCCGGACGATGTGGTGACGATCACGGTTTCGCTGGTGCGGCCGGCGTCGCGCGGAACGATCACATTGCCCTCGTCCGATCCGCTGGCGGCCCCGGTCATCAGCGCGGGCTATCTGCAAGCGGATGCCGATGCAGCAGCCCTCATGCGAGGTGCAGAAATCGCCCGTGACTTGGGAGCTTCGCGCGCCTACGACGGGCTCAGGTCGGATGAAACCGAGCCAGGTGCGAATGTGACGTCCCGAACGGACCTCGAGGATTTCGTGCGCGCAAAGGCGGACACGATCTATCACCTGGCCGGAACCTGCCGCATGGGAGCTGAAGCTGACGACAGCGCTGTTGTCGACGCCGCTCTCCGCGTGCACGGCGTGGAAGGACTACGAGTGGCGGACGCCTCCATCATGCCGACCGTCGTCAACGCTCCGACGCACGCGGCGTCCGTGATGATTGGCGAGAAGTGCGCGACGCTGATTAGCGGCCGATGATTCGGCCTTTGTCGAGGCCGAAGGATGGCTGGCTGACCGTCCCGGTCACGACGATCGGCAGCATCGTGCCGGCGCCATCCTTCCGGAACAGCGGGTCTACCACCTTCAGCAGCAGCGACTTGAACCCCGTGGTGGTTCTCGAAAGCGGGGCATCGAGCAGGAGCGCTCCTTCGAAGTCGAGTCGTTGCGTGGGAAGCCGATAGTTTCCACCCAGCGCGACCCGTGCGCCCTCGACGGAGAACTGAAACTTCGGGAGGTCCAGCCGTCCGCTCTGAAGCGAGAAGTTGCCGCCGAAGTCGGCAACCACGTTTTGAACGCGCTCGTTCTCGGGCTCGCCGCGTCCGCGCCGGCTGAGCTCGTCGACCTTGTCCTGCACCGTGTCGGAAGCGAACTGGCCACGGAGGATCTTGAACGATCCCCTGAGCTGAATCTTCTGAGCGACGTCGATGTCGCCGGGCGGGATCACCAGCGTCGTGGCCAGCGTGATTCCTCCCCGCATGGGAGGCTGCTGCGCCTTGACCGCGAGCCTCAGGAAGTCCTCGAAGCGGCCGTCGGCTTTCACGTCGAGCGCGATCGTTCGGCCCTTGGCACCCGGGGCGCCGGCGACCGAGCCTTTCGCAAGGATATGTGACTTGCCGAGCGTCGCATCGACTTCCTCGAGGTAGGTGTCGCCACTGGTCCCGTCGACGACAGCTCGGAAACGCGTATCGAGATTCAGGGGCTGCTTCGCGAGCTCGAGCTGGAAGTCAGGTGCCGTGGCCGTGCCGGTGACCTTGATGCTCTCGAGAACACCACCGAAGGACCCTGACGAGTTGAGTGTCCCCCCGATTCCATTGATCGTCGCGAGGTTCGCGTCGAACTGGTAGTCCCCGGACAGCGGCGTCGAGCGCGGCGCGTAGGTGTTCCACGGGCCGAATGATCCTGAGCTTCGAATGAGTCCTTCCGGCTTGGGATTCGTGAGCACTGCCGAATACCGGCCAGCGTGCTCGAAGCTGAAGTCGCGAAATGTCACGGTGTCCAGCTGAAAATTGAGGGGCAGCTTTTCGGGATTGTCGGGCAGCAGGCGAAGCAATCCGTTGTTGACTCTGATTTCGTCGATGGCCAGGTCGCGTGCGGTCACTTTCATCGACTCGCCTGGAGGCTTGGGCCCGCGGGCCACGTCAATCTGGAAGCCCTCGATCTCGACCAGATCAATGGAAAGCCTGAGCAGGCGGACGAGCGACCCGGAGGCATGAAAGCGATCGATGCGGACGAACGGGAGCCGGTGCTCCTCGCGTTCGCGCGTGAACGTCAGGCCGCGCCCAGTGATGGCGAGCCGGGGAAACAGTGTCAGCGTGACCTCATCGACAGCTGCTGTAGCGTCGAAGCGGGCTTCGAGAATTCGAACGATCTCCTGTCCCACGCGCCGCTCCGCCCAGTTGCTGCTCAGGACTGCCACCGCAAGCAGGAGCGTCAAGCCGATGGCGGTCAGGGTGCCGAACAGCAGCTGTCGTCGGCGGGTCATGTGCGGTGCCTCAGGAGCTCAGCACGAGGGGCGCCAGCTCGTCGTGAATGATCTGATTGAGCCGCGGCGGATCGATCGGCTTCTGCAGCCAGGCATTCACTGGCTGATCGCCGTCGAACACTTCATCGCTCGCGGTGACGACGACGATCGGCATCATCGGCGATCGCCGGCGCAGCGCGAGGCAGAGGGAAAACCCGGATAGGCCGGGTGTTCGCCAGTCCATGACGACAAGGTCCGGCGTCATGCGGGTCACGAGGGACGTCGCCTCGCGGCCGTCGCCGGCCGCGGTCACCTCATATCCGTAGTACCGCAGCATCAACGCGAGCGTTTCCCGCGTGGCCAGGTCATGCTCGATCACCAGGATCTTCGGGCGACCATCACCGCTGCGACGTGCCAGACGGCTGCGTGACGCTCGGATCACGGAGCGAAGTCGACGAGGCACGATGTCAGTTGGTGCCTCTGTCCGTCGCCTCGCGGCGCGCCGAGCCTGGGGTGCCTGTTCTCCTGAGTGACCCACGTTCACCTCCGTCTGGTGCCGATTGCAGGTGCCTGACTGCGTTGCCGTTGCTACGCGCGACGACGACCGACCACGATGAGCGCGACGCCAGCCGCCGCGGTGGCGATCCCGAGGATGGGAGGAAGCGCGATCTGCTTCTCTCTCTCTGTCTCCACTTCGATGGGACCGATGTCCACTGCCGTCTCCCTATCCGTGTAGGTGATGGCCGGTAGCGCAAGAATCGCGAGCCCCACGATCAACAGGACGATGCCGAGGCCGAGCAACCCTCTCATGCGTGCTCCTTCCAGTAGTCACTTCTCAACGCGGAGTAGCCCAGAGCACGTTTCGTGCCCTCACCGTTGACGTAGCGCAACTCAGTTGGAAGCTGATCTCATTCGGGGGTGGAGCGCTGATGAGGTGTGCAGGATGTGCTGCCTCAGCTGCAACTCTTACAACGAAATCGGTGGAAACTCGGAGGGTTCGGTTCCGAAGCGGCCCGGCCATGGCATGGCACGACACGTGCTCAGTCACGCGGTACGGACCGACATGGTCGACGGTTCCGTCGCGCTGCTCGTCATCGCGTGTTGAGTTCGACCGATGTGAGTATGACCATGCTGTGGACACTCTTTGTTGTGTTGTTAGTGCTGTGGCTGCTGGGAGTCGTCAGCTCGTACACGCTGGGTGGATTCATCCACCTGCTGCTCGTGCTCGCGGTCGTCGCCGTGCTGGTGCAGCTCATCTCGGGCAGACGAGCCGTGTGACAGGGCCCTCGATCGAGACGCCGCGCGCGTCTGGAGCCGTCTGGTTCCGGCGTGCGTAGCGTCGCGCGAGGGGAAGAAGGGGGAATTCCATGAACACGTACACTGAAACAGGTGAATACAACGGTTCTCACTACGGCGCGGGGTCGTTGTCTGCCTTCGTGGTTGGTGCAGCGATTGGTGCAGCGGCAGCACTGATTCTGGCGCCGGCCAGCGGCCGCGATACGCGTGCGTACCTCAAACGGCGGGGCAACGACTTCGGCCGTGATGCAATGCAGCGCGGGCGTGAAACCTGGCGTGAGCAGTCTGAGCGCGTGAAGTCGGCGATTGCCACCGGGTGGGAACGCGCCGAGGGTGCGATGCATCAGGCGCGCGAGCACGGGGAAGAGGCGTATCGCGAAGCGAGGGACTCACGTCAGATGGGGGATCCCTCCGCGGTGCGCCCGGGCTACCGAAGCGAATCTCACCGCTCGACGGAATAGCCCGCCACGCTCGTCTCGAGCACCTGCCACTGCGTCGGGCGCCTTTGGCCGCCCGACGCTTCAGCCTACAATTGAGCACGTAGTGTCCGGCTTTAGCCGGACCACGAACCTGGTGTCCGGCTTCAGCCGGACCGGCTGAGGGAGATAGGCATGCTCCGAGTGGTTGCGATCTTTGCCGCGTGTGTCGCGTTTGCTGTATCGGTGTCCGCCCATCACGGTCCCGGCACCTTCGAGCTCGGAAAGTCCGTGACCTACACGGGCAAGCTCACACGCGTCGACTTCGTCAATCCGCATTCGTGGCTCTACTTCGAGGTGACCGACGCCAACGGTCGTGTCTCGAAACACAGATGCGAGATGCGCTCTGCCCACACACTCCGACGCTCGGGATGGACGAAGGAGTTGTTCCCGATCAACACACAGGTCACCATCGAGGCGGCGCCCGATCGTGCCGACCAGAACTCGTGTTACCTGAACACCATCCGGTTCGCAAACGGCAGTCACATGGACCGGTATGGGCAGTACGTGAAGGGAGAGGGTGGGAACATCAAGGAGGTCCGCGGTGCGCTGCCCTTTGCAGCCAGGGCACGCGAGCCCCGTCGTCCGACCGGTGAGCCCAACATCTCTGGTGACTGGGCGCCCGAACAGGTCGTCATGGCCGATCCGCGTGGGACTGGTGGCGGTCTCGTTCCGCTGAGCGAACTGGAAAAGATCAAGCCGGGTGAGCGACGCGGCGGTGCGCGAGGAAGGGGCGCTCAGCCGGCCGGCCCGCGCCTTTACGGCGGCACCGAGCTGACCCCGCTTGGCGAGCAGGCCGCCGCCAAATTCACCCGAGACGACAATCCCCGGTTCCGCTGTGAGACGACGAGCATCATCTTCGACTGGACCTTCGACGGCCCCGTCAACCGCATCACGCAGAACCGGGACACGATCGTCATTCAGTACGGCCAGATGGACCTTCGTCGAACGGTTCACATGAACATGAAGACCCATCCGCCGAACATCAAGCCGAGCCGGGCCGGGCACTCGATCGGACGTTGGGAAGGTGACGTCCTCGTCGTCGACACCGCCGGTTTTGCGCCCGGCGTGCTGGCCGCGCCGGTTCGCCATGGCAGCAAGTTGCACGTGGTCGAGCGATTCACGTTCGATCCCAAGACGACGAAGCTGACGCGCAGCTACGTCGCCGAAGATCCCGAATACCTGAAGGGGCAGTACACCGGATCGGACACCGTCGGCATCGCCGACCAGCCGTTCACGAAGGACAACTGCAGCGACCAGACGCTGGTCGACTTCTCGAAGCAGAAGTAGCGGTTCGGTCGGCGGCAGCCGGCCACCGTTCGCAGCACCCACGCAACCATTCGCAGCAGGAACGTTGCCCGGCCGCCGCCCGGGCAGTTATGCTGCGATCGGTCTCATGCATTCGGCCGACAGTCACACCACCGGAGACACGAGGCCCATCTCGCTCAAGTGGGCGCTGGTCTTCGGCGTCATCGGTACAACCGGAATCGGGCTGACTGTTGCGGCTCAGATCTATCTCTCGATGATCGACCACGGGCATTCCTTTGCCCGTATCGCGGTGTGGCAAATCTGTTCATGGAGCGTCTGGGCCGCCGCGACGCCAGTCGTCGTTGGGCTGGGAGCTCGACTGACTGATCGCCCGGTCTCCCTGGCTGGCGCAGGGCTGCGCATCGGTGCCACTGGTCTCGGAATCTTTGCCGCGCATGCCCTGGTGGCATCGATCGCGACAGTCTGGCTGCAGCCGTACGTCCCCGTGCAGATATTTCGGTTTGACGCCGCGCTAATCCTGCAGGTGTTTTCGCTACCGGTCGATCTGCTCGTCTACGGGTTGCTTCTGCTGAGTGGCGCCGCGCTGGCGGCGTACCAGAAGGCGAGGAATCTCGAGCTGCGCGAGTCGCAGCTCGAGGCCGATCTCGCGCGTGCGCAGCTCGACGCGTTGCGGCTCGAGATCGAGCCGCACTTCCTCTTCAACAGCCTGAATTCAATCGCGTCGCTCATTCGCACGGGGGCGGGTGATCGCGCACTGTCGATGCTCCTCGAGCTGAGCGGGTTGCTGCGGGCGACGGTCGAGGGCAGGCGACAGCACACCACCACGCTGGCAGAGGAAGCCGCGTTCGTGAAGCGATACGTCGAGTTGCAGCGGACGCGTTTCAGCGATCGGGTCGCCGTCCGTTACGACATCTCACCGGAGTCCGAGCAGTGCAAGGTACCCTCGTTCCTGCTGCAGCCTGTTGTCGAGAACGCGTTCAGGCACGGGTTCGCACGCCGATCGGGTTCATGCCGCCTCGAGCTCACGGCATCTGTCGATCGCGGTCAGCTTCATGTGTGGGTGCGGGATGACGGGGCGGGGTTACCGCCAGGTTTCGACCTCGCCGAACACGCCGGGACCGGGTTGGCCAACGCCCGGCTGCGGCTGCAGCGCCTTTATAACGGCGCCGCGCAGCTGCAGCTCGAACGCGTGGACGAGGGGGGAACGATCGCGCACATCAGGCTGCCGCTGCAATCGGCCAGTGGGCAGCAACCGGGGCGATGACGACGTTCAACGTACTGGTGGTGGACGACGAGCCGCTTGCGCGTGAAGTGGCGGTGTCACTGCTGCGCCGCGACCCCGAGGTGGCGACGACGGCAGAGTGCGGCGACGGATTACGTGCACGGCAGATGATTGACGAAGCGCGACCAGACATCGTGTTTCTCGACATGGAAATGCCAGGCCTGAGCGGCTTGCAGCTCGCCGAGCAACTGCAGAAGAGTGGGCCGGTGGTCGTCTTCATCACGGCGTTCAGCCAGTACGCCGTCGATGCGTTCGATCTCGCGGCGACCGACTACGTGCTCAAGCCGTTTTCCGACGAGCGGTTCCTCGCGGCGCTCGGCCGCGCAAAGCGGCGGGTTCGCGAGCGTCGCCTCGGGGAACTGGCCAGCCAGATGGCTGGCATGGCTGCAGAACTGCAACCGGGCTCACCCGAAGGCGGTGCGCCGCAATACCTTCAGCGTCTCTCGATCAAGCAGGGCGATCGTGCCGTTGTGCTGCGCACCGAAGAGATCGTGTGGATCGAAGCGCAGGACTATTGCGTGACGATTCATTCGACACGCGGCAACCACCTGGTTCGCGCGTCGCTGACGTCGCTCGAAGGGCGATTGGATCCAGGGGCGTTCGTGCGCACGCATCGCATGGCGATCGTCAACCTGCAGCATATTCGGGAGACCGAGGAGCGCGACGGCCTGTGCCTCGTGCTCTCGGAAGGTTCGCAGGTGGGCGTGAGCCGATCTCGCCGATCGCAGGTCGAAGCACTTCTGTCGCCGCGGTTGCGGTGAGCGGCGCTGCGCCGGCTGTGAGCGGTGCGTCGCGTCGGTGGCTGCAAGACCCTTTGAACGGCGAGGTGAGTGCCACAATCATCACGAGCAGGGAGGTATCTCGTGACGCAATCGATTTCGCACGTGATCGGTCGAGTGATGTTGAGCTGTGCGGTGGTTGCCTGGGTCGCCGTTGTCGCAACCCATCCAGCGCTGGTCGCGCAACAGCGTCCCGTCCCGGCGACTGGCGCGGTCATGCCGCAATACGACGCCGATCGCAACCTGAAACTGCCCGCGGACTATCGGCAATGGATCCTCGTGGGCTCGTCGCTCGGTCTCAGCTACTCGGAGGGTGGCGCAGGTCATCAGATGTTCAACACGACGCTGATGGAGCCGACGGCATACCGTCATTTCGTCGAGACCGGTCAGTTTCGCGAGGGCACCATGCTCGCGCTGATTCTCCAGGGCATCGGCACGAACGCCCTGCCGGCACGGCAGGGGCAGTTCGCCACTGACGTGCACATGATCGAAATGGCCGTCAAGGACAGCGGGCGCGTGCCGGAAGGCTGGGCCTACTACGGGTTCGGTGGACCGATGATGGGTGGATACCGGACCGCGGCTGCGCCGCAGGCCAAGGCGAGTTGCTACGACTGCCATGTGAAACACGCCGCGCGCGACAACGTCTTCACGCAGTTCTACGGCCTGCTGAACGAGGCGGCACCACGCGCTAAGTAGCGGCAGTCCGAGCCTTCACGGCGCTGGCGCTGGCGGCGTTGGGACTCCACGCCGTCGTCGCGTTTGCGGTTGGCGAGCGAACGAAGGAAATCGGTATTCGGCTCGCGCTCGGCGCCGGCGCGCCACTCGCGTGGATCCCGCCACCGTCCTTCGGTACCAGCAGGGCGGGTCCTGCCTTTGGACCCGCCGGGTAGAGAGCAAGATCCGGCCTACGGTTGCGCAGATCCCATCTGACATCTCACAAGCGTGGTAGCGTATTCCTCGGTTGCGCGGGGCACGGCGGAGCCCCGACTCACGAGGAGCACTCATAGATGGGAATGGCACGCAGCAGCACCGTTATCGCTCTTGCTCTGGCGGCCCTGGTTGCCACCTGGGTGTCGCCAGTGACAGAACTGAGCGCGCAAGGGCGCGGACGAGGCGGGGGGCCGCCGACGTCCACAACGCCTCCGGCAGGCGTGACCCCGCTGCCGGTCGATCTCTTCACGACCAAGAACTTCTACCAGGATCGCCAGTCCTGGACCGACAAGCGCTACGCTCGCTGCAACACGCCCCGGCAGTTGACGGACATGTGGACGCGCGCCAATCGCGTCGCGCATTGGGGCAACTGCGACCTCGACTACCCGGTCGACAAGATCGTCAGCCCGTACCCCTACAAGACCGCGGCCGAGCACTATGGCGCGCTGATGGCCGAAGCGAAAAAGGCGGGCGGTCCCACAACGCACACGCGCCAGACGCTGCCCGAGTGGGACGGCTTCTATCAGCGTCGCGCACCCGAGGATCAGTGGATCTGGGGCGCCAATCTGCAGACGGCGACGATGCTTTCGCTGCTGACACCCGAGTACCAGAAGCGGATGGTGCAGATGACGTACCACGAGGCCGTGTCCAACTCGCCGCAGTGGATGGCATCGTTTTGTTACCCCGAAGGATTCATGCGCTGGTGGGCCCAGGCTTCGCTCGGCGGACCGATCGAGGTCCTCGTGACTCCCCATCAGGTGCAGTTCCTGGCCGGCATTGCCGACAATCTTCTCCGCAAGGTCCTCGTTGGCCGCAAGCACGTCCAGCAGGTCCCCCAGTGGTACGGAGAGACGGTCGGTTTCTGGAACGGCAACACGCTGGTCGCGTGGACGGCGAACGTGCAAGGGTGGACGCTCTCGCACTCGATGTTCGAATTCAGCAACGAGATGGAGACCATCGAGGTGTTTCGCCCGAGCGCGGACGGCAAGATGATCAACGTCGAGACCACCTTCTACGATCCCGAGGCCTTCACTCGTCCGCTTCGCACCGTCACACCGTGGGAGCGAGTGCGACAGCTGGACGATCCGGAGCAGCGGTTCACCTTCGTCGAGTGCCGCGTGCAGAGCACGATCGTGAACGGTCCCGACGGCCGCCCGACGCAATTAACGCCCGTGGATGATGGCTACATCGACTACTTCGGCAGGCCGTGGGCGGAGAACTGGGAGAAGCACTTCGAGCAGGGCTGGAAAAAGGATTAGCCAATCCCGCATAACGGTCTGAATGAGGAGCACGCAGTAATGAATAGATACGGACAGATCCGCTGGATCGTCATCGGGGTTGCACTTCTTCTGCTGTCGTCATTGCCGTCGTACGCGCATCACTCGTTCGCCATGTACGACATGGCCGAAACGAAGACCATGACCGGCAAGCTCACGCGATTCATTCCGGGCAGCAATCACGCCCAACTCATCTTCGAAGTGATCGGCGACGATGGCAAGCCGGTCATGCAGAACGGGAAGCCGCTGGTGTGGGGAGTCGAGGCCGGATCGGCCGCGGCGATGGCGCGGCAGGGTGTGACGGTGGAGAGTTTCCCTCTCGGCACGATTGTGAGAGTGAGCCTGCATCCGCTGCGTGACGGACGCCCGTTCGGCGCCATCGGCGGCGCGCTCATCAACTGCGGCACCGCGCTTCCAGCAGGAGGATGTAACGAGAAGACCGGCAAGAGTTTTCTCGCGCCTGCGAATTGAGACAGGAACGCCCGGCCTGGGGAGTATCCCCAAACGCCGGGCGTTTCTTGCGTGACTGCCGCCACGCCTCCTGGCGAGAGCCAGGATTAGAGATTGTTACGACGTTGTTCTGCTTCTCTTGGGCGCATCAGGATCCAGATGCTCCTCGGGAGAGGAGCGCGCGTCCTCGATGCGCGTTAACAGCCCGGTGGCTTCTCCATTCGAAAACCTCCGCGTCAGAAGTGACGGGCTGTACGTACCAATACGCCTCGCAGGTCGCGGTGTCAAGCTGTGAGGCACGCCTATAATCGCGTCAGGACTCCTTTTCGAATGAGCTTGCGTAGTTTCCCGGAGGACCTCACAGCGAATGTGCGGTGGTTGCGAATCGCAGGAGCGGCGGCGGTCCTGCTCGTGATCGCCGGCTGCAGTCCTCCCTCCGCTGCACCCATCGCGTCAGCTTCGACGCATCGACCGCGCGATATGGCCAGTTACGCGAACACCGACGCTTTCGTCACCAGGCATCTCTCGCTCGACCTCACCGCTGATTTCGACAAGAGGACGCTGGCCGGCACTGCCGAACTGCGCTTCGATCGGCGCGACCCCGGCGCGCAGGAGATCGTGCTCGACACACGCGAGCTTCAGATTCAGAAAGCTGAGGCATCGTCAGATGGCGGCACGTGGACCAGCACCACGTATCGTCTGGATCCGGCGACCGCGGCTTTTGGAAGCGCCCTGCGTGTCGTTGTGCCGCAGGGCGCCGATCGCCTTCGCATCACATACGCGTCCTCACCCTCGGCGCGCGGACTGCAGTGGCTCCTGCCGGAACAGACCTCCGGTAAGAAACACCCGTTCCTGTTCAGCCAGGCCCAGGCGATTCACGCCCGGTCGTTCATTCCGTTGCAGGACACGCCCGGCGTGCGCATGACCTACGACGCGACGATACGGGTGCCCAAGGATCTGGTGGCGGTGATGGCCGCTGAGGCCAAGCCGAGCGAGAAAGGGAGCGGCATCTTCAGCTTTCACATGCCGCAGCCGATTCCCTCGTATCTCATCGCATTGGCGATCGGCGACCTCGCGTTCAAGCCGATGAGCGAGCGAACCGGTGTGTGGGCCGAGCCGACGACTGTCGCAGCGGCGGCAAAGGAGTTCGAAGACACAGAGCAGATGATCAAGACCACGGAGGCGCTCTACGGTCCGTACCGCTGGGGGCGATACGACCTGCTCGTGCTGCCGCCTTCGTTCCCCTTTGGTGGGATGGAGAACCCGCGGGTGACGTTTGCAACGCCAACGGTGATCGTTGGGGACAAATCGCTCGTCGCTCTCGTCGCCCACGAACTGGCGCATTCCTGGTCCGGCAATCTCGTGACCAACGCGACCTGGGGCGACTTCTGGTTGAACGAGGGCTTTACGACCTATCTCGAGCGCCGCATCGTCGAGCAGGTGTACGGAAGAAGACTCGCCGACATGGAGCGCATCATCGGGCTGCGGGATCTGGCGCAGGCGCGCGCCGATCTCAGCGTGCCGCGCGATCGAAGCCTGCTCCCCGACCTGGCCGGCCGCGATCCGGATGACGCCTACTCGGTCGTGCCGTACGAGCAGGGTGCACTGTTCCTGTCGTTTCTCGAATCGAAGTTCGGACGGGGCGCCTTCGACGCGTTCCTGCGGCGATGGTTCGACGAGCACGCCTTCGAGAGCGTGACGACAGCGCAGTTCCTCGAGTTTCTGTCCACGCATCTCCTCTCGACGAAACCCGGTGCGGTGACCGACGCGCAGATCCAGGAGTGGCTCAACAGCGAAGGAATCCCGCCGTTTGCGGTCATGCCGAAGTCGGATGCCCTGGAGAAGGTGGAGCAGGCGCGCGATGCATGGCTGAAGGGCGGCTCGGTCGACACGCTGGCAGCGACGGCATCCGCGTGGTCGACTCAGGAGTGGGTGCATTTCATCGACTCGCTGCCGCGCAAGCTCGACGCCAAGCAGCTGGAAGCGCTCGATCGACGGCTCGAGCTCACAGCGTCTCCCAATGCCGAGATCGCGCACGTCTGGTTCAGGCTGGCGATCGCCAACGGCTACAAGACGGCGTTTCCCGCCATGGAGCGCTACATGATCAGCATCGGCCGGCGCAAACTGATCGTGCCGCTCTATCGCGATCTCACCGCGACGCCGGAAGGGAAGTCACTGGCGAAGCAGATCTACACGAAGGCTCGCCCCGGCTATCACCCGATGGCGCAGGGTACGGTAGACGGCTTGCTCAAATAGGGGACGGCAATCGCCGCCGCTTCACTGACGGCCGATTCGTGGGCTCATGCCGACCTGTTCGTACCAGAAGCCATCGGCAGGTCGATCGAGGCGGTACACGTAGAGTGATTGCGGCTGCGTGCGGCCGGCATTGCCACTGAGGATCACGCGATCGCCGGGCTTCAGCGTCTCTGCTGTCATGCCGATCGCGACCAGTTCATGGCGGTTGTCGAGTTCGCCTCGCCAGCGCCCCGCCTCACCGCCGCTCTTGACCTCGACGATGACGAACGGATGCGGTTGCACCATCGCGAACTCCACGACGACCGCATCGAGCTTCACGGGTTTGGCGCGGTCGTATGCGGCGGCGATCGAGTGATGACCCTGGGTGACGGTGCCACCCAGGATCATCATCACGACGAGGGCCAGGGATCCGCGCATGGTAGCGGTTCTCGGAGCTACTTCGTTTCGTCCCAGACGACCTGGACGTTGGCGCGCAGGCGTGCCGCCTGCGGCTCGGCGTACCCTTTGTACTGAGCCGGGATCTTCCAGGAAGTCGCGGTGTCGTCGGGCGTTCGTCCCGCCTTCTTCGCCGCCTGCACTGCAGCCGCGAAGTCGTTGTTGAACTGGGCGTACTCCTTCAGGTCGGCAACCGTCATCACCGTGCTGTGCCCGGTGATGATGCGGTCAACACCCTTGGTGTCGGCGGCCTTGGCGAGCGTCCTGCCGATTTCGATCCCGCTGCCACCATTGACGGCGTCGAGCAGCGGAACGTTCTTGCCAGAGAAGATGTCGCCGGCATGCATCACGCGCAGCGCGGGGAAGACGATGAACGCGTCGCCGTTGGTATGCCCGCGGCCGTAGTAGTACAGGTCGATGCGGTCGTTGCCGCTGCCGAGCGTCATCGTGTCCTTGAAGGTCCGCTTCGGCAGGCCGCGTCCACCGTTCTCCTTGAAGATGTTGACGGGGGCGCCGGGCGCGGGCGTGATGCCGGTCGGCGGCCGCATCGTTTCCATGTTCTTGGCAGTGTTCTCGTGGGTCACGACCTCGACGGTGGCCGGGAACTCGACGTTGCCGCTGACATGATCACCATGCGTGTGCGTGTTGATGATCATCGTCACGGGACGATCGGTGACGCTTTTGATCTTCTCGAGCAGCGGCGCACCCCATCCGGGATTCTTGGTGTCGACGACGACCACGCCCTTCGCGGTGATGAACACGGCGCTGTTCCCGCCGCCGCCACGCATCATGTAGAGGTTGTCGTGAAGCTTTTCGACCTCGACCACTCGCGGGGCGGCTGGAGCCTGCTGCAATGCGGCTGCGGAGATCGACAGCGTGCCCGCAGTGAACAGGATTCCCAGCACGACGAATCTCTTCATGAAGCCCTCCTCGAAACGCGAGAATCATAGCGCGTTTTCCGGGCGTTGGGCTCGCAGCTTCCGGCTCTCGACCCGGTCCACGCTCACGGTCGGCAGGAGTATGATCGCCTGCACCAGCTCAACGAAACTGGAGCCTCGCATTGAGTCCTTCACGACGCGATTTCATCAAGACAACGGCCGCGACGGCGGCGGCGATCGCCGTCGGGCCTGGTGCCGCGATTGGGTCGGCCCAGACCGTCGTCGCCCCAGCGGCGGATCCTCTCGCGCTCGAACTCGCAAAGGAAGCGCTCGATGCCGCGCGGTCGGGTGGCGCCTCGTACACCGATGTGAGGGTGGGGCGCTACCGCCGGCAGACGATTGCGACAAGGGAACGTCAGGTCAGCGGCGTCAGCGACAGCGAGTCGTACGGTATCGGTGTTCGTACGCTGGTCAACGGCTGCTGGGGGTTTGCCGCAACGAGCGTAATGAGCCGCGCCGGCACGCGGCAGGCAGCGCTGGAATCGATCGCGTTGTCGAAAGCAGCCAGGGCGGTGCACAGGCGCAGCGTCGATCTGGCACCAGTCAAGCCCGCCGTCGGTACGTGGATCACGCCCGTGCAGCGGGATCCGCTCGAGGTCGCCATCGAGGACAAGATCGCGCTGCTGCTCGCGGCGAACGACGCGGCGCTCAAGGTCAAGGACGTGCGCTTCGTCAGTTCCGGGCTCGCGCTGCTCAGGGAAGTGAAGACGCTCCTGACCTCGGAAGGCACGAACGTGACCCAGACGATGATCCGGGTCGGCCCCTCGTTCTCCTGCACGGCAATCTCGGGCAACGACTTTCAGACCTACGAGGAGGAACTGGCGCCGCGCGGCCTGGGCTGGGAGTACGTCGAATCGCTGAATATGGCGGGCAACGCCGAGCGCTGGGCCTCGAACGCAGCCGAGAAACTCAAGGCGAAGTCGGTCGAGGCGGGTAGCTACGACCTCATTCTCGAGCCGACGAACCTCTGGTTGACCATTCACGAATCGATCGGCCACGCGACAGAACTGGATCGGGCGATCGGCGAGGAAGCGAACTACGCCGGCACGAGCTTCGTCGCGCCACCCGAGAAGATGCTCGGACAACTCCGCTACGGTCCCGACTTCATGAACGTGCAGGCCGACCGGACGCAGGAGGGATCGCTTTCACGTGTGGCCTGGGACGATGAGGGCGTTCCGGCGGATCAGTGGCCGCTGATTGAGCGCGGTGTCTTCAAGGACTACCAGACGACGCGCGAGCAGGTCGCGCGAATCCAGAAGCTCACCGGCGTCAGTCGATCGCACGGCTGCTCGTTTGCGGAGTCGTGGAACGCGGTGCAGTTCCAGCGCATGCCGAACGTCTCGCTGATGCCTGGCGATCGCGATCTTGCGGTGAATGACATCGTGGCGGACACGAAGAGGGGAATACTCATTCGCAATCGTGGCTCATGGTCGATCGATCATCAGCGCTACAACTTCCAGTTCTCCGGGCAGGCGTTCTACGAGGTGCAGAACGGCAGGATCGTGGGGATGCTCAAGGATGTTGCGTATCAGGCCAACACGCTGACGTTCTGGAACTCGATGGACATGATCGGAGGCAAGAGCTCCTACTGGCTGGGCGGCGCCTTCAACGATGGCAAGGGCGAGCCGTCCCAGATCAACTCCGTCAGCCACGGCTGCGTGCCAGCGCGTTTCCGGAACGTCACCATCCTCAATACGGCGCGGACAGCGTGATGCAGTCGACGGCAGCAGGTGTAGGACAGATGTTGACGCGGGAAGAGGCGCAGGCATTGACCCGTCGCGTCCTGTCCTTCAGCACCGCGGATCAGACTCGCGTAACGGTTGCGAGCGAGCGAAGTGGCAACACGCGATTCGCCGACGGCAGCATCACGACCTCCGGCGGCACGACCGATACCTCGGTGACGGTCACGGTCACCTTCGGGAGGCGACGCGCCTCGTCATCGACCAACGTGCTCGACGATGCCTCGCTGAAACGGACGGTGGATCTTGCGTCGCGTCTGGCGCGGCTCGCACCCGAGGACCCGGAGTTGATGCCGGAACTCGGACCGCAGACATATCAGGCAGTCGATGCGTTCGTGGAGGCGACGGCCGACCTGGATGCCGAGGCGCGCGCCGAGGCGATCGGCCGCGCGGTCGCCGCGGCGGCAAGCGCAGGCAGAGACGCCGGCGCGATCTTCACCGCTGGCTATCTCGAAGCGAACGCGCGGGCGATTGCCGTCGCCACGAGCAATGGCCTGTTCGCGTATCACCGGACCACGGAAGCGGACTTCTCGGTGACCGCGCGGACGCCTGAGGGTTCAGGCAGCGGCTGGGCGCACGGCGGCGCACGCGACTGGAACGCCGTCGATCCCGTGGTGATCGGTCGTGTCGCGGCGCAGAAGGCGGTGGCCAGCCGAAGCCCACAGGAAATCCCGCCTGGTCTCTACACGGCGGTGCTCGAACCGCAGGCGGTAACCGATCTGATCCCCCTGCTCGGTGGCGCACTGAACGCGCGCAACGCAGACGAGGGTCGGAGTGCGTTCTCAAAGGCGGGCGGCGGCACGCGCATCGGTGAGAAGGTCGCCGACGAACGTGTCACGCTCTACTCGGACCCGGCGGACACCAACCTGCGGGGACAGCCATTCGATGGTGAGGGCCTTCCGATTCGCCGCATGGTCTGGATCGAGAAAGGCATCCTGCGAAACCTGGCATACAGCCGCTTCTGGGCCGAGAAGCAGGGGAAGCAGCCAACCGGCCCTGCACTCGCCGGAGGGCTCGCGCTCGTGGGTGGCAGCAAGAGCACCGAGGAACTGATTGCCGGCTGTGCGCGCGGCATCCTGGTCACGCACTTCTTCTATATCCGATCGCTCGACCCGCGCACGGTGCTGCAGACCGGATTGACCCGGGATGGTGCGTTCCTGATCGAAGAGGGGCGGATTACGAAGTCGCTGAAGAACTTCCGCTGGAACGAGAGCCCGCTGCTCATGTTGAATCGCCTCGAGGACATCGGCCGACCCGAGCCGACTGCTGCCGGCCGACTGATGCCGGCGCTCCGCGTG
>JAICEG010000036.1 GCA_025924295.1 Vicinamibacteria bacterium | reverse complement strand
GCTGCCGCGCGGGACCGATTGCAGCAGACGAGGAACGGCTGACGCGAACGTCCCGGACTCGGTGCCCATGGTCACCCACGTGGACACGTTCCACGTCGAGGCCACCGCGTAGAGAACGATCAGCGCTCCTGCCATCGCCATTCGAATGCGCGGTCGCCCCTGCGCGTCCCCGCGGGCTCCGGAGAACACCAGCGAGGCGATCGCGATACTCACACCCGCGACAGTGATGTAGAGATGCCGCGCCGAGAGATAGGTCACGACCATCGGAGCGATCGTGATGGCGTACCATGCGGCGCCGAAGAAGGCCAGACGACGCGCCACGGGCAGGCCGGCCTGTCCCCGAGCGACCAACCAGCGCGCACACACGGCCAGTATGCCGATGGTCAGGACTTCAGCCGCGACCATCATCGCACGTGGTGCGCCGTTCGGAGTAGGCAGCAGTTCCCGCAGGTAGCGGTTCTGACGAAAGAAGAACTCCGCGATCATCGCCGGCGTCAATATGTCTTCGCGCACTGCGTTCCCGAACAGCACGTGGCGAAGCGCCAGGTACATCACCGCGAGCGCGAAGAACAGCAGGTGCGGCCACAATCGCGCGAACGAACGGCCACCTGCTGCTGCGCGCGAGCCCGGCATCAGCAAGTCGAACGCAAGTATCACAGCCGGGAATGTCACGATCGACTGCTTCGCAAACAGGCCGCCGATGAAGATCAGCAGCGCGGCGAGCAGCCACGCATGGCGATTCGCGCGACGGAACCTGGCGAAACACAGGAACGCCCCGAGATAGAACAACCCTGCAAGCGAATCCACCCGGCCGCTGATCCACGCGACCGGCTCGGCATGGCTCGGCATGAGCGCGAAGAGCACGGCGGCCAGCGCCGCGAGCGCCGGTTCTGCAGGGGCGATCGACCGGGCAATCGCGAGCACCAGCAGCGTGTTGAGAAGGTGGAGGACGAGATTGGTCGTGTGGTAGCCGCTGACATTGGTCGACCCAAACAGGTGGGCATCGAGCCAGTAGCTGAACGCCAGGAACGGCCTCAGCTCGTCGAGCTGGTGGCCGTAGATCCCCTCGGTCCAGTCCGAGGCGAAGTACGACAACAGTCGATCGGCCGGCAGATCGTGCAGGTGATGCACGAGGCCGAAATCGTCACCGAGAAAATAGTTGTCGCTTCGAATCGTCGGCAGTCCGACTGCAAGGCACACGACGACAATCGCGGCGTACGACCACCACGTGACATGGCGAACATCCCGGGCGGAGCCGCTCACCGTGCGGGCTCGACGCGACAGACGTAATACGCATTCAGCGGATCGCCTTCGATCTGCGACACCTCCACTGAAGCGAAGCCCGCTTCTGCCAGGAGTTCCCGGGCCTTCTCCTCGCCCCAGCACGCGCCGAGACCTTCGCCGTTCTGCGCCAGCGACACGGTCATGCAGTGCATCGTCGACACGGTAAACAGGAAGGGCGCCAACGGGTTCTCGAGATTGCGTTCGAGATGGCTCGACGTGGCGATGTCCACCATCAGGAACACGCCGCCCGGCCGCAGCGCCTCGCGGATGACGCGCAGCACACGCCGCGGCGCCGCCTGGTCGTGAATGGCGTCGAACGCCGTGATGAAATCGAATGAGGAAGGTCCCGAGAAGGCCGCGGCATCCCGGGCCACGAACCGCGCGTTCGTCAGCCCTGCACGGTCAGCTTCGGATGTAGCGGTCGCGATCGCTTCGGTCGCGAAATCGAGGCCGACGAACCGGCTGCGCGGGAATCGCTGGGCCATCATCCGGACGGCGACGCCCTCCCCGCACCCGACGTCGAGGACGTCGATACCCGCCTCGAGACGATCGACCAGCCCCGGCACCAGCGGAAGCGTGCGCGTCAGCAGCGTCGCTTCGAGCGTGGTCCGGCTGCTTTCAGCCATCAGGTCGTGGAAGCGCTCGAACGCGGCGTAACCCACTCCACCGCCCTTGCGGAACACATTGACGATGGCCGTCTCGACTTGGCCGAGCAGGGAGACGTACTGCGCGAACTCCGCAAGGTTGTCCGGGCCCGCGGCTCGTGTCAGCGCAGTCGCGTGTTCGCGTGGCAGCCAGTAGGTCCGAGCTTCTGCGTCGTAGTCCACGATCCGGCCCGTGACCATGGCGCCGAGCCATTCACGCACGTAGCGTTCGTTGAGCCCGGCGGCGGCCGCGATCTGCTCCGACGTGGACGGCGGCATCGTCGCAAGCGTGTCGAAGAGACCCGTGCGATGGCCCACGCTCATCATCAGTGACAGAAGGCCACTGTTGACGATGCCGAGCGCCTGCTCGGCAAATGCCTGGATACGTGTGGCGTCAAGTGAGCTCATGACGCGTGCCCTCATCTCGTTCCTGAACGGGCACGACTCGATCGTCGTGCCGCGAAGCATCTCCGGTTGAAATGCTGACGCTCATTTTACCGGGCACGAGGCCGACACCACTTGGAGTCGTCATCACGGCACGTTAAGCTGGCGAAAGGAGGCCGGACAATCGTGTCTGTAACCGACACAGCTCGTCGCATTGCGGGAAACCCACGCTTTCAACACTTCATCCTCGTTGTCATCGTTGTCGGCGCAATCATCATCGGTGTGGAGACGTCGCCCACGATCACGGCGCGCTACGGCGAAGCCATCGTCGCAATCGAGATGCTGATCCAGGCGATCTTCGTTGCGGAAATCACCATTCGCATCCTCGCGCACTGGCCGCGCCCTGTCGCGTTCTTCAGCAACGGCTGGAACATCTTCGACTTCGCGGTGGTGGCGACTTCCCTGCTGCCGCAGGCCGGCGCATTCGCGGTGGTCGCCCGCCTGGCCCGGCTGCTGCGGGTCACACGGGTCGTCTCGGTGTTTCCCGAACTGCGCCTGATCATCGGCACCATGGTCCGGTCGATTCCGTCGATGGGACACGTCATCGTGCTGTTGAGCCTGCTGCTCTACGTCTACGCCGTACTTGGATTTCATTTCTTCCGCGAGACCGACCCGGCGCGCTGGGGCGCGCTCGGCCCGGCACTCCTGACGCTGTTCCAGATGCTGACGCTGGAGGGCTGGGTGGAAATCCAGGGTGCGGTGCTCGATGCGCACCCGTGGGCCTGGGTCTATTTCAGCAGCTTCGTGTTCGTGGCCGTCTTCGTCGTCGTCAACTTGTTCATGGCCGTCGTCCTCAACAACCTCGAATCGGTGAAACACGAGCAGCAGATCGATGCCGACCGCCACAGTGCGCACCACACGCTCCTCGAGGCGATCGAGACGGTACAGCAACAGCTTGCAGAACTGGAGGAGCGACTCCGCACGACCAGCCCGCCGCGTGAGGACCATGGGCAGCCCTGAGTCACTCCACGAGCTGCTCGACGGGATCTGGCTCGCGCTCGTCCAGCGCTGATCGTTCCGAGCGCAACCGTACCGTCGGAACGGGGAATCGCTCTAGAAACACACGTGCGCGGCCATCCTGACGACCATCACGGAGTCCTGCTGAAAGCGGGCTTTGTAGGTCGCGGCGATCTCGTCCACACGCCGATCGGCATGCGGTCGCTCGTCGTAGACGATTTCCAGCACGCGTGATGCCTCACGCTGCGGAGGCTCTCCCGCGGCCTGCCAATGACCCTTGGCGTGAGTGACCGTGAGACCGCCGGGGAATCGCGGGACAACGACATCCCGGAGGAACGTGTCCCACTCGGCCTCGGCAACAGACCCGCGAGGGCCCTCGAGACCGAAGAAGAGGCGCGCGTAGGTGCGCTGTGCACAGCCCGGTGTGAGACCTCGCGGTTCCGCGCTCGATGGCATGACGCCAACGCCAGTGGTCAGGGCGATACCGATCATCACGAAACCAATGACCGGCAGCGCTCTCACCAGCGTGATGTTTCGACGCCCGCCAACGAAACCGCGTTGCCCGAGGACGTTCGATCGCACGCGGCGAACGAAGCCATCGTCATGCCGCGTCTCAAGAACTCGCGACGGCACTGACGAAGTAGTGTTGATTCAGCGATTTCGCGAGAGTGAGGAACTCGGCCAGCCCGACCGTGGTCCGACACATTGCTGCTGACGTATCGGCACGGTGCCGAATAGTCGGCATCGCAATACCGCCTGGATTACGAGAATCTTGGTTAACTGCCTACGGGTCCGGCAACTCCAATCCCAGCCGCTCCGCTATTGACCCGGCTACGCGACGCGTGAGGAGTTCCCAATCGTGGCGCCGCGCAACCTCGCAGCGGGCCTCGCGACTCAGCGCGCTGCCGGTGTCATGGCTGAGCGCCCGGAAAATGGCGGTTTCCCATTCGTCGAGGGTGGTGGCGAGGATGACGACGTCCGCGTACGATTCCAGAGAGCGGATGCGGGTACCCACCGTTGGGCGTCCGCTGGCCAGATACTCGTTGAGCTTCACCGGAAAGATGTATTTCGTGTAGCCATCCTGCCGGTAGGGCATGATGCACACGTCGAAGTGCTGCGGATAGCGCGCCAGTTCATCGCTCGACTTGCTCCCGAGAAAGTGCACGTTCGGCAATGACGCCAGCCGCTTGACCATGGGCGCGATCTCCGGCACCAGCTTTTCCGCACCGACGAAGACGAACGACCACTCCGGGTGTCGCGGGATCAGCTGGCGCAACAGGTCCCAATCGAGCTGCTTCTTGATCCATCCCGTGTAGCCGATCCTGGGATGCGGGATGGCCGCGATGTCGTCGGGCTCCGGAGTCTCGCGTGCGTACGCCTCGTAATCGACACCATTCGGGATGAACTCGGTGTGCGCGTTGAAGCCGCCCTTCTTCTCGAGCAAGGCCGGCGACACGACGAAGACGTGGTCTACGCTCGCGAGGAGACGAGCCTCACCGGCTGGCACCGGCGGATCGTCGTCCGCGTACGTGTACTCGTCGGTGATGTGGTAGCAGCTCAAGTCGAAGCCGCCGGTCGCCAGGGTGCGCTCGAAGTGGGGTGACCAGAGATTGATCACAAACCGATCGCAGCCCGCTCGTGCAAGCAGCCTGCGCGCCCGCCGCACGCGCGTGGCAACCAACCACTCTGCAAGCCAGTCATAGCGCCAGCACTGCGGCAACCAGATTTCCGGCTCGTAGAGCGCAAACGCCGGCGTCGACAGCGGACGTGTCGTGCCGCCCAATGACCACGGGGGGCCGGCGATCGCCGTGCGCCAGTCCCGCGCCGGATTGACCCACACGACATGGAAGTAGCGGCTCAGGCGGGACAGGATCTGGTGTTCGGGCATCCACCGTGTGCTCCACGGCTTGTCAACGAGTGCCACGATGCCGACACGCGACAGCAGTGGGTGGGAGCCGGCTTCGACGAGCACCTTCTGCATCAGATGCCGAGGGCGTGCTGTCCAGTCTGGCCTTTTGTCGTACGGGCTCGATCCGTGATCAAGCCGGCGATCTCCGGTATTGGGACACCCGCGAAGCCGTCACCGGAGACACCCAGTAAGGCTGCGAATGTCGGGGCGAGGTCGATGGTGCGAATGGAGTGGTGGATGGGGCCGGCGGCAATTCCATCGCCGGAGCCCAAGACGAGGCCGCGCTTCTGCACGTGATCACCGGTCCTGACGCCGTGGTACCGGCGGACGACCGTGCCGATCTTTGGCGACGCCACGCGATTGATCGGCCCGCTCTTTTCCCACTCGACAAGCAGGTCGGGCAGCGCATGGCGCATCGGGCCCGGATAGAGATCCGACGTCTTGATGACCGACGTGACGAGCGGCCGGCCAGTGTCGAGGTTGACCACCTCGGTGAGGTCCGCGGCGAGCCGGTCGCACAACGTTTCGAATTCACGCCCGGGCGCCACGCAACCAGCGCTTTCGCGACCCTTCAGGTTGATACGAATGCCTCCGGTGGCGTGGTTGGGTGTCAGCTCGAAGAACCGCCGTCGCTTGAGTTGATCCATGTGACGGTGGTGATAGGCGCTGACCACTGGTGTGGTGCGAGCGAGCCGTCGGCGAATGGCTGGGGGAACGAGCGTCCGGTAGGCGGGAGCGGCGTACTCGGTCCAATGACGGCGCGGCGCCGTGCCGTGCGGCCTCTCGTACGCGTTCTCGAGCGCGAACAGAATGTCGTCGAAGAAACGGGTGGCGGTGTACTCGATTGCCATGCCGTGACTGATGTAAACGACCAATGTTGCGGTGGGGTCGATGACTTGCAACAGACGTCCCACTGCCGCGTCGATGGCCATGTAGACGGCACGCACCGGATCGCCTATCTGGGCCGCCAGCGCCGGATCGTGTTGGGGCGAGGCCGGATCGTGCAGGTGCCAACACATGTGGCCGACGTCGTGGGCCTCATGGAACACACCGAGGAACAGGTCCCATCGTTCGCGATCGAGGAGTTCGCTGAAGAGGGCGGCCTTGCGATCGACGCGCCAGAGAAGGTGGTCGCGGAACGTCTCGATTTCGGCGGCGCTACCGACCGCCGCATCATTGGTCGGGCAGAGATTGGGACCCGTGAAAGGGTTGACACCATGTTTCGCGGCGATTTCGCCGGCCACATGGGAGGGCTGTGAGGCGAGTCCCGCGGGCCAGGTCCGGACATGAGTCAACCAGTCGACGACCTGGACACCATTGAGCTGTTCCTCGAGCAGGACGTAGGGAACATCGACCACCGCGACCCGGTATCCGGCCCTGGAGAATCCGGCCCAGAACGGCTCGCGCGTGCGCTCCGCGGGCGTGAGCACGCGGAGCTCGTATGCCGTTGTGTCGAAAAGGTAACCCGCGTTGAACTGACCGTGTTCATCCGGCATGACGCCGGTCGTGAAGGTCGGCCAGACACTTCCGGCTTCGAGCCCCAGGGGGTTGTCCACCACACCCGAGGCAGATGTCTCGAGGAGTCGGCGGAACGTCGGCATGTCGCCAGCGCGGGCCCATTGCGTGACGAGGCCGGGATCGAGGGCATCGAACCCCAATACGATGAGAGGTCGTCGCGACGTCATCTCCCCGCTAACCCACTTCTGTTCTGAGAGCCGGTCTTCGAGGACTCTCAAGAGGCAACTGAAGACTCGGGTTTTCTACGGGGCTGTTGGGATCCATGTCCCGTGCCACGCGCTCGAGCCCGACATTGGACAGTCTTCCTGACGGCGGACTTCCGCAAACATACAGACACAGCCGCACTTAAGGTAGGTGCGTCGCCAGCGCCGAGGCTCCCCTCCCCGCCGGTCTGGCAGTCAGGAGTTCCGTGACTGTGTAAGGGAATGTAGAAAGGTTGAGACTCGACTCCGGTCAATCCACTCCCCAACCATCCTCGTAGTGCCTATCAAGTGCGAGAAGCGCGACGCGCCATCTTCGGCGAGGAGGGCTCATGGACATATCGATTCGACGCGCAGCAGGAATGTTCGCGCTGGCGTTCACGACTCTGGCCTCCGGCGCCGCAGCGCAGGTTGGAGAAACCGGCAAGCTGCGACTCACCGGTGGCGTCAACACCGTGGACGGAGTGGCAGGCGGCGGTTTGACGCCGTGGGCCGTGATCGGGTCCAACGCGTCGGCCGATCAGGTCGGCGCCGCACCGTTCGGCACCGTGGTGAAGTCCAAGGACTATCAGCTGGGAACCGCCGGTGCAGCCGTCGGAATTCGAGACCGCGTGGAAGTGTCGTTTGCGCGGCAGGACTTCGACACCATGGCAACAGGCACGGCGCTCGGACTGCCCAATCTGCACTTGAAGCAGAACATCTACGGCGTCAAGGTGAAGCTGTCTGGCAACGCCATCCTGAATCAGGACACGTGGCTGCCGCAGATGGCCGCTGGCATTCTCTACAAGGATCTCGACGCCGGAGGGCTGGCGCCGACGCTGACAGCACTCGGTGCCGACGACCACGGCGCGGACTTCTACGTCAGCGCGACCAAGCTGCTGCTCGCCCGCAGCTTCCTCGTCAACGGCACGGTCCGCTTCACCAAAGCCAACCAGAACGGCCTGCTCGGGTTCGGCGGGACCGCCCAGGACGACTATCGCCCGATGGCCGAAGGCTCGATCGCCATCCTCCTGCGCAAGGACCTCGCCGTTGGCGGGGAGTACCGCATGAAGCCGGACAACCTGAACCCGTCGATTCTCGGCGCCGGGCTCAAAGAGGACGACTGGCACGACATGTTCATCGCCTACGCGCCGACGAAGAACATCTCGGTGACGGCGGCCTACGTCGGCCTGGGGAAGATCGTCCCGGCCGTGCAGTCGCGCACGCAGTCCGGCTTCTACCTGTCCGGTCAGGTCAGCTTCTAACCATCGATTTCATCCGGAGTCACACCATGAAGCGTCATTCCCTTGCGTTGCTCCTCGTGTTTCTGCTCGCCATCGTGCACGTCTCACGTGTTGCCGCCGCCGACGATGACCTCTACAACGCGTTCGGCGGAAAGGCCGGTCTTGCGGAACTCATGGACGATTTCGTCGATCGCCTGGTCGTCGATTCCCGGACCAAGCCATTCTTCGAGCGCGCGAATCTCACAATCTGAAGACCCGGCTGACGGATCAACTGTGCGCGCTCTCGGGCGGGCCCTGCCAGTACGACGGCCAGGACATGAAAACCGCGCATCAGGGAATGGGCGTCCGAACCAGCCACTTCAATGCGCTCGTGGACGTGCTGCAGCAGTCGATGGACGCGAAGAAGATTCCGTTCCCGGTGCAGAATCGGATGCTGGCGCTGCTGGCGCCGATGCACCGCGACATCATCACGAAATGACGACGAGTCCCGCCCCTGGTGTGACCAACGGTGTGATCGCGTTGCATAATCGCGCGCACCGTGTGTGGCATCAGCGGAATCTACCGGCTCGATGGCGGCGTCCCCGACGCCGCCGACATCCGGCGCATGTGTTCGGTGATCCGCCATCGCGGCCCTGACGGTGCCGGCTTCGCCCGGGTCGGTGACGGCTCCGCGCTTCTCGGTCATGTCCGCCTGAGCATCATCGATCTACCGGGCGGCGCGCAGCCGATATTCAACGAAGATCACTCGGTTGCGGTCGTCTTCAATGGCGAGATCTACGACTATCAGGCCCATCGTGAGGGCCTGGTCAGAGCCGGTCACACGTTCAGGACCCGAAGCGACACGGAGGTGATCGTGCACCTCTACGAGGAGCACGGCCTGACCTTCCTCGAACGCCTCAACGGGGAGTTCGCCATCGTCATCTACGACCACCGGAACAGGCAGCTCGTCGCCGCGCGCGACCGGTTCGGCGTGAAGCCGTTGTTTTTTTCGGTCCACGGGCACGAATTGCTGCTCGGCTCGGAAGCCAAGAGCATCCTCGCGCTCGACCGCGTGTCTCGCTCACTGGCCCCTGACTACCTCGTGGGCACGCATCTCGGCGCGTTTCCTTACGGAGGTTCGGCCTTCACAGGCATTCAGTCGGTGAAGCCTGGGCACTACGTCGTCGCCGCCGCGGGCGCCGTCGGGACTCAGATGCCGTACTGGCAGCCGCGATTCGAGACGCGCCAGCAGCTGTCGTTCAGCGAGGCCGGCCGCGAAGTACGGGACCGTGTCGTCGCCAGCGTCAAGCGGCGAATGGTGGCCGATGTGCCGGTGGGGGCCTACCTCAGTGGCGGACTCGACTCGAGTCTCGTCTGCCTGACGATGGCGGCGATTGGCGCGGAGATCGGCCGGCCGTTCAAGGTGTTCAATGTGGGCTTCAGCGACCCGCGCTTCGACGAGTCGGCCGCTGCGAAGAGAATCGCGGAGCACCTGGGCGCGTCGTTTGAAACGATCCCCTGCGCCATGGCCGACATGGCCGAGGAGTACGAGACCACCCTCTACCACACTGAAATGGCGCTGGTGAATCCAAGTGCGATCGCGAAGCAGGCGCTGTCGCGGCTCGTGAGACGCCAGGGCATCAAGGTGTGCCTCACGGGCGAAGGCGCCGACGAGATCTTCGGCGGCTACCCGTATTTCAAGCAGGAAGCGATCTGGAGGAAGCTGCGCGCGCGCGACGAGCGTGACGAGGGCAAGCAACTCTGGAAACGTTTTACCCGCGAGGAGAAACACACCGAAGGCGCGCTCTGGCATCGCAGCCGCGACTGGGAGACCGCCGACTACTGGTTCGGGTACCCGAGCTTCCATCAGATGCGGCTGGTCGAGAGCAGCCGACACGTCTCTCGCATCCTCAGTGACGGGACGATTGCGGCCGCATCGTCGCCGACGCCCGGGGAGATCTTTCTCGGCATGCACAACCGCGAGCGCATGCGTGCCCTTCATCCCTTCAACGCCACCAAGCTCGTTGCCTTCAGCCAGTTGTCCAACTACATCATCCCCACGCTCGGCGACCGCGTGGAGATGGCCAACTCGGTCGAGTGTCGCACGCCGTTCCTGGACTGCGACCTCGTCGACTTCGTGGGCAGCGTGCCACCGGGCTACCTCCTCGACGTGAGCGGACTCAGGGAGAAGGTCCTCCTGCGCGAGGCCTTCAATGGCTCGCTGCCGGAGTTCATCTCGAAGGAACGGAAGCGGCCGTTTCTGATCGAAGGCTGGAAGCACTTCGCGCGCACGCGGCGCGGGGCAGAAATCTTCGGCGATCTGACGTCGCCAGCCGCCATCAGGCGCACGGGCTATTTCAACCCGTCGATCGTTCCGCGCATCAGGACGCTGTGGACCGTGCTGCCGGAAACATCGGTGCTCTGGAAGAAGATCGACATCCTAGCGGGCCTGATCATGGGTTCACAGGTCCTGCACGAACGCTTCGTCGAGCGGCGGATCGATTCGAACCCCGCATTCGAGATGGACGATCGGACACCCGCTGCGACGAGCGCAACAGCCACCACTGGAACGTCCTCGAGTTTCTGAGACCGGCCGGGAAGAGATCATGGCAAAGATGAAGACGTACGCGAGCTTCGATGACTACTTGGAGGATCAGATCGCCAGCCATCAGGAAATCATTCGCGCTCTGCGGAAGCTCGTGAAGCGCGTCGAGCCAGGACTGCGCGAGGCCGTGAAGTGGGGAAACGGATGCTGGATCGGAAGTCATGGGCCGGTGGCGTACGTCCACACTGAACCTGGAGCGGTGCAGTTCGGATTCTTCTACGGGTCGTCTTTGAAGGATCCGAAGGGATTTCTCGAAGGCAAAGGGCGCCACGTGCGCCACACCAAAGTCCGTGACGCGTCGAAAATCGACGAGCGAGCGCTTGCGGCGCTCCTGAGGCAAGCGGCGGGGTCGCGCTAGTCAGCGGAGCGGGAGGCGTGCCGCCCAATTGAGGGTGACGATTGCTGACGCGCCGTCATCCCCCGGACAGATCCAGACACTTCGTCCGTCCGGCGCGACATCGTAGAGATACTCGAAAGTCGTGCGCTTGGGCGCGAGACACCCATCGAACAACCGCACTGGCTGACTGGCAGCCAACGGCAGGCCGGCCCCGACAGTCACCGACATCAACTCGTTGCGCGCCCCGAGAAAGAACAGTTCGCGGCCGTCGCGCCGCCAGCGCGCGTGAACGCCGCCGTTCACCGAGATGCGATGCTTGCCGGCCGAATTCATCGGCTTCACGTAGATCTGCTCGCTGCCCGATTCGTCTGACACATACGCCACCCACTGCCCATCCGGCGACATCGCCGCGACCCAGTCGGTGAACGGCGACTCGACGAGGGGCGTCGCCATACCGGGAGCGGACAGCGGTAACAGGCTGATGTCGCCGCGCGGGTAGGAGTGGAACGCCAGCATGCGGCTGTCGTCCGACCAATCCGTGGGAAAAATCGAACCGGTGGATGGAGCGAGAAACACGCGCGTCTCTGCGCTCGCCCCCGTCGTGGACGTTCGATAGAAGCTCACGCGGCCATCGCGATCGGACGCGAAGATGATCTCGGTGCCATCCGGCGACCAGACCGGGAACCAATCGTGGGTCGGGTGTGACGTCAGGCGAGTGAGCCCCCCGTCGGCGAGTGTGACCAGCCAGATGTCGCGATTCCCATTCTGTCGATCCGGAATGACGACCGCCGCCCGCGATCCGTCCGGTGACAGCTGAATCTGCGTGAAATCACCTCGCGGTCCCGCAATTGGCGTCTCCTTACCGGAGCGCTCGAACCAGGCAAGCCGGCTTCCTCGCGACTCCGAGTAGCTCAGGACGCGGCCGTCACTCGAGGCGGCGAACATCCCCAATGCGCCGGGCGTCTCCTGCAGGACATCGCCCGCGACCGCGACCGGGTCTCCCGACAGCTCGGCGGTCCCGGCATCGAACGCCTGCGTGAAGAGCGTGTTGTCGCGCACGTACAGAAGGTGGCCCGACGGGAGGTACACGGCGCTCGATTGCGCCGCCATGACCCATTTCGGATTGCCGGGCGAGTCGAGCGAGGCGATGTAGATGCCGGTGTACTCGGGCAGGTCGCTGCGCGCGGTGAACACGAACCGACGACCGTCGGGGAGAAAGTGCGGCCATCGGTGTGAGTTCTCTCTTCGATCGGGATTGAGAGATGTGAGCGGTGCGCTCCCGGTACCGCTCGCCGATACCCGGTAGAGCGGGGTCTTGTTCGACGGCGAGAACACGATGACGTCGTCCCGGCTCCACGAGGCGCCCATGAGATTCGGATCCAGGTCGGTGATGTGCTGAACGGTGTTCCCCGCCAACGTCGTGCGCTTCAACATTCCGTCCGCGGCAAAACCGATGGATTGACCATCGGGCGACCAGAAGGGCTGCATGGCGTTCTCTGTCCCGGGAATGTGCTGCGCAGACGATGACTCGATGGCCCTGACCCAGAGCGAGGTCTCGCCAGACGATGCACGCGCGAGGAGCAGGATGCGGCGCCCGTCCGGCGACGGCACGGGTACATTCGCGAGCACGTGTCCGATTGGCGCATCCAGCGCAAACTCCACACGTGGTGGAATCTCCCGCGGTCGCATCCACAGGAAGACCGACGCGACCAGGATCGATGCGCCCGCCGCTGCCAGCATCCACGGCACGACACGGCGCTCGTTCGTTCGAGGCTCGACGTCCGGCGGGGAATTCAGTTCCTCCAACTCGAGACGTGCGTCGCCAATGTCGCGTAGTCGGCGCCTGAGCGATCGCTCGAGACATCGAGCAAGGAGACGTCGAATACCCGCAGGCGTGGAGTCGGGCAACGATCGCCAATCCGGCTCGCGCTCGAGCACGGCGGCCAGCGTCTCGCTGGTCGTGGTGCCCTCGAACGTCGGCCGACCGGTCAGCATCTCGAACAGCACGCAGCCGAAGGCCCAGATGTCACTGCGCTTGTCCACGGCGTCACCGCGGGCCTGCTCCGGGCTCATGTAGCTCGGTGTCCCCACGACGACACCGTGTCGTGTTGCCGATCCTGTGACAGGACCATCATCACTGTGCTGGGGGGCAACGTCATCGGCAAGCGCCTTCGCAATACCGAAGTCGAGGACCTTGACTGTTCCATCGCGGGCGAGCTTGACGTTGCCGGGCTTGAGGTCCCGGTGGACGACCCCCTTCTCGTGCGCAGCCTCGAGCGCATCGGCGATCTGCCGCGCGATCGGCAGGGCGTCCTCGATCTTCATGCCACGTCCCGCCCGGGCAATGACGTCAGCAAGGGTTGGCCCTTCGACCAGTTCCAGGATCAGCGCCGGCCCGGCCGCGGCCCCTTCCAGCCCGTAGATGGCGCCGATGTTGGGATGGTTGAGAGAGGCCAGGAGCCGGGCTTCGCGCTGCAATCGCCACAGCCGCTCCGGATCACGCGACAGATTGGTAGGCAGGACCTTGATGGCGACGTCGCGTCCGAGACGGCTGTCATGCGCTCGATAGACTTCGCCCATGCCGCCACTTCCCAATCGCGACATGACCCGGTAGTCACCGATGTGCTGTCCGATGAGGCCAGCGTCAGGTAACGACTCGGCCGCTCCAGGAACAACAGCGGACATCATCGCCGCGGCTGGCTGCTCGATGAAGGTGTCCGCTTCGTCACCGAAGCGGAGCAACGACTCGATCTCGCTGCGCAGCGCCTCATCGCCGCCGCAGGCGTCTTCGAGAAAGGCGTGACGTTCGGCCGGGGAACGCTCGACGGCTGCCTGATACAGCCGCTCGATCGTCGCCCAGCGGTCGGTTCCTTCGTCCCGGCTCATGACTCGCTGAGCTCGCGCAACAGCCACGCCTTCGCCATTTTCCAGTCACGCATGACCGTCTCCGGCGACACCTGGAGCACTTCAGCGCTTTCATCGACGCTGAGACCGCCGAAGAAACGCAGTTCGACGACCTGGGCTTTACGCGCATCCACCCTGGCCAATTCGTGGAGCGCGTCGTCGATCGCTATGACCTGGCCGCTGTGTCCCTCCGACACCAATAGCCCCTCATCGAGCGTGACCTTTTTCGCGCGCCCGCCTCGTTTTTCGGCGAGCCTGGTTCGGGCGAGGTCGACCAGCACGCGCCGCATCAGCCGCGCCGCCATCGCGTAGAAGTGCGCGCGATTCTGCCATCGCACGCGGCGCACGTCGACGAGGCGCAGGAACGCTTCGTGGACGAGCGCTGTCGCCTGAAGCGTGCCCGCGGACCGTTCTCCGGCCAGCGAACGTCGGGCGAGGCGCCGCAACTCGTCGTAGACGATCGGTGTCAGCGCCTCCAGCGCGCCATCCTCCCCCTCACCCCACGCGAGCAGGAGCTGCGTCACCGATCGCTCTGAAGCCCTTTCCACTGCCGCCCCTTTTCCCCCGTCGAACCGCGCTGATTCTACGCCGCGTCACCCGCCACCGCGATTGGCGCTGGCTCGAGCCGACCTGATGCCAGTTTTCAAACCGCGTTTCCGCCTTTACGGATGCGGGCAGTCGTGGGTCCGGCTGAAGCCGGACACGACGCGCCCGGATGTGACGGTTCGCCGGATTCGCACCATGGGAGGTCTGTGATGACTCGAAGTATTACCCGTCTGTTCGTGCTCGTGCTGGCCATCGTGCCGCTGGGTTCGCAGCGCGCGCAGGCCGACGAGGTCCTGCAGTGGAACGAGATTGCCATGGGCACGCTCGATGCCAACAGGGTGAACCCGTTCGAAGCGGCCCGAGTGGCGGCCATCGTCCACACGGCCGTCTTTGAAGCTGTTAACGCCGTGACCGGGAGATATGAACCGTATCTCTGGACCGTCAGCGCGCCGCGCGACGCGTCGCCCGACGCTGCCGTGGTCGCAGCCGCCCATGCCGTGTTGGTGCATTACTACCCGGCCTCGGCCGCTCTACTGGACGCGCACCGCGCCAGCTCGCTGGCCGCCATCGCCGATGGTCAGGCCAAGACCGACGGCATCACCGTCGGCCTCAACGCTGCGGCCGCCACGATCGCGCACCGCTCGAACGACGGTTCCACTCCGCCACGGTTCTTCCCGCCTTCGTCCGCGGCGCCAGGAGAATGGCAGACCACACCCTCCTGTCCCCCAGCGGGCGGAATTCTGTTGCACTGGCAGGATGTCGCGCCGTTCGGCATCAAGACGAGCAGCCAGTTTCGCTCGACGCCGCCTCCCGCCCTCACCAGCCTGCGCTACGCAAGAGACTTTCGCGAGGTCAAGGCAGTCGGCGCCGCCGCCAGCACGGTACGGCCCGAACGGCTGACCACCCTCGCGCGCTTCTACAACGCCTCTCTGGCAGCTGCCGTGTGGAACTCGGTCGCGCGCCAGCTTGCCGTCGCAAAACGAACATCGCTGTCCTACAACGCCCGTGCGTTTGCACTCCTCAACATGGCGATCAGCGACGGCCTCGTCAGCTCGATGGAGACGAAGTACCACTATCGGCTCTGGCGACCCGAGACGGCCATTCGCGAGGGCGACATCGACAGCAACCCCGCGACGAAACCCGACGAGACCTTCGTTCCGCTCATCACGGCTCCCTGCTTTCCGAGCTATCCATCTGCGCACGCCAGCGGCAGCTATGCCGGCCAGCGTGTCATCGAACGGCTCTTTGGCTGGGTGAAGCGTCCGCTGGTGCTCTCAACACCGGCCCTGCCCGGCGTCACCTTCACCTACACGGATCTGGCGAGCATCACCGACGACATCGACAACGCCCGGATCTACGGAGGAATTCATTTCCGTTTCGATCAGCGCGCCGGACGACGGCAGGGACGCGCTGTCGGTGACTACGTGATCGAGCACCACCTTCGGCGAATTCATGGGTGGCACGTGCGAGGAGAAGGCAAATGAGAACCAGACTTGATGTGAGCCGGTGGCGCCGGTGTCGGGCAGCCTGTCTCGTCGTGGCAGCGGGACTGGTTGCCATCGAAGCGGATTCGTTGCGCGCGAGGGGCGTGCTGGATGTGAACGACCCGGCGTTCGCCGGCAGCGTCGTCGTGGCACTCCCAGGCGTGGCTGTCCCGGCGGGCGCCACGTCGTTTCAGTTCACGAGCAACGGCGTGACGTTTCTGTTCGAAAGTCTCGACGGGGTCACCAGTCTGAGCGCAACGAACGGCGTTCCCGTCGTGCCCCGCTTTCAAACGGGCTTTCTTGGCGTTCGGCTGACAATGACTCCGCCGGTTGCCGCGATCGGTTTCTTCGGGACGGAGTTCGACAGCCTTCCGCAAGGTACGTTTGTCGGCACGCTGGCAACCGAAGACGTCCGTGCGCCCTTTGTGCCGGGACCTCTCGTCCCGCGGTTCATCGGCGCGGCGGACATCGGCGACATCAGCACCGTCACCTTTCCCACCAGCGGGAGCTCCGGCGCGTTCCTCCTCACGGAGATGCGGTTCGTTCCGCCGGCTCCGCCACCGACGTCCGGCATCCCGCCTGGTGGTGTCCGCGCCGAGGCGCTCGCGGGAACAGATGATGCGGCCGACATCGACACCGACGGAGACCCGGGAACAGCGACCGCCTCGGATGGCAGCCACGCCATCGCAACCAGTCCACTCTCCGTATCCAATGCCCGCGCCCGGGCAGAGTTGAACAACGGATTCAATCTCAGTCCGTCGGGAGGCTTTATCGCCACGAGCAAGGTGCAAAGCCTGAGCACCACGTGCTTTGATTTCAACGAGCCATTTGCGCTCGGCACAGCCAAGTCAGAAGCACGAGTTGTCCAACGGTTCGTCGTAACTCTGATGGACGGATCACCGGTGCCGGTAGACAGGGTGGACGTGCACTTCAGACCGCTCTTCCGAGGCTCGCTCGATCTGAATCTGATTCCGGCCCATGTGGCCTGCTCAGGCCCGGACTGCCTGCTGCGGAACGAGATCTTCCAGATCGCAAGCGCCGAGGCGCAGGTGTTCGCCTATACCGCGAACGCGCAGCGGATGACAGTCATCAACGAGTCCGCTACCTTGACCAAGGACGGATTCAACGCCACTCCCGGGTGGTCCGGATCGTGGCAATTCCCTGTCCCTCCGTTTTCCACGTTCTTTCCGCTTTCGTCGACGGCACGGGTCGACCATTTTCCGTTGGTGTCAGGCGTGCTCGTTGTGCCCATAGGCGAGGTCATCGCCACGGAGATCGTTCTGCGCACGAACGCCAGGAGCAGTTTCATCGGCACGATCTTCGCCGGCACGGATCAATGCGCGACCGCTGATTTCTTCAACAGCGGTTACCTCGAGTTGACGACCTCGACGCCAGGAGTCGTCCTCGTGCCGGTCGACGAATTCGGGCAACCGATTCCAGCGCCAGGCGCCGGCGATGCCGATGGTGACGGCGTTGCGGATGCCGTGGACAACTGCCGGCAGACTCCGAACGCGGACCAGGCCGATGCCGATGGCGATGGTGTTGGCGACGCGTGTGACAACTGCCGGTTCACCGCGAACCCCGACCAGGCCGACAGCGACGGCGACGGCATCGGCAACGCGTGTGACAACTGTTCGACGTTCGCCAACGCCGACCAACTCGATCAGGACGGAGATGGCGTGGGAACGGCGTGCGATGCGAGCCCGATCGGAGGGGTGAACGAGCGGCCCGTGGCAGTTGCGGGACCTGACCGCATGATTCAGCTCCATACCGCGGTCACGTTGGACGGGACGTCCAGTTCGGACTCCGACAACGGTCCTGGGCTGCTTAGCTACGGCTGGACTCAAACCGGCGGCCCGGCGACGACCCTGACGGACGCAAACAGCCCGACTCCAGGGTTCACACCAGCGGCGGCCGGCCTCTACACGTTCAGTCTCATCGTGCACGACGGCTTCGCCGCAAGCACACCGGACAGCGTGACGATAGCGGTGGAGAGCACGCCGGTGTCGACGACGCGCTGTTCGATCATCGGCAACGATCGACCGCCATCCTTCCTGGACCAGGACGTCTTTCGCTTCGACGGCGCCAGGAACGAGCGCGTGTCCATCGAGCTGACGAGAAACCAGGCCGGCGCCTCCTCAGGCGATCGTGTCACGCTGCTGCTCATCGACGGCGTTCGCGGCGTCACGCTCATGCGCGCCGATCGCAGCGGCCTGCCAAACGCTCTCGCGACGACACTCCCGGGCACGGGTCGATACTTCGTCACCGTGGCAGAACAAAGCCGGCTCGCGCCGGGATCACCGTTCCGCGGCGCCTACTGCCTCAGCGTGACATCGTCGGCCGGCGCGCAGGACACGCTCGCGCCACATGCGTGGATCGAGTGAGGTAAGAGGTACGGCTAGACTATCGCACCTGGCCGTGTGGGGCCGAGCGCCCCATGCGGCCGATGCCGGTTCTGGTTCGAGGAGGTAGCTGAGCTCCTCGACTGGTTTCTTCAGAAGGGATGTTCCGTGGCCGAACAACGAAAAATCAACCCGTGGACGTGGCAGAACCAGTTTGGCTTCTCACAGGCGATCGAAGTCACCGGCGGGACCCGCACGCTGTACTGTGCCGGACAGGCATCGGTCGATGGAGATGGCCG
>JAICEG010000035.1 GCA_025924295.1 Vicinamibacteria bacterium | reverse complement strand
GAGTGCCGATCGATCTGCCCGCCCTGCTCGAGGAAGCGCAACGCAACCTGGGTCGTTCCATCGGCCGGCCGCAGGTCGCCCGCGCACTACAGCGCGCCGGGCACGTTGCTGACTCGAGGGAAGCCTTCGACCGTTTCCTGGGACATGGCGGCCCGGCATTCGTATCGCGTCCCGGCGCGCCGCCGGAGGTCGTGATTGGAATCATTCATCGCGCCGGCGGCGTCGCGTCACTGGCGCACCCCGGACGTACTCGCATCGACTCGCGAATCGAGGCGCTGACCGCCGCCGGTCTCGATGCTCTCGAGGTCTATCACTCGGATCACGACAGGGAGGCGATCGACCACTATCGCCGAATGGCATCCGGCCTCGGAGTGCTCATGACCGGCGGTTCCGACTTCCACGGCGACCCGGCGCATGGGATCGAGCCTGGCGCCTCGACGCTGCCGCTCGAAGAATGGCGGCGACTGAGCGCCGCGCGGCACCGCCATGCCGCAGGATGACATCCTCGTTCGATTGCGCGGCGTCTCCAAGGACTACCGCAGTCTGCGGCCGCTGAGGATCGCCGAGCTCGACGTACCTCCAGGCCGTTCCCTCGCGCTCCTTGGTTTCGATCAGCTGATGGCGGAGGTGTTCGTCGATCTGATCACGGGTGCGATTCTGCCCGACACGGGAGAGATCATCGCTTTCGGCCAGCCGACGTCGTCAATTGGTGGGCCGGATGCGTGGCTGACAACGCTCGATCTGTTTGGTCTGCTCACGGATCGCGCCGTGCTGGTGGAACAGTTCACCGTCGAACAGAACCTGGCGCTGCCGCTGTCGATCACCGTAGAGGAGATGTCTGCCGACGTGCGTACGCGAGTCGCGGAGCTTGCAGACGAGATCGGCCTGACCAACGACCTTCAGCGTCAGGCCGGCGTGTTGCCGCCCGGTCAGCGCGCGCGCATCCGTCTCGGCCGCGCGCTGGCGCTCGCGCCGAAAGTGCTGATTGCCGAACATCCCAACGCCTCACTGTCCGGCGAAGACGCTGCACGGTTTGCCGAAGACATTGCGCGAATTGTGGCCAGGCGCGGGATCGCCAGCATGATCGTGACGGCCGACCAGGGGTTCGCTCGGGCCGCAGCCAGCGAAGTGCTGATACTCGAACCAGCGACGGGTGTGCTCAAACCGGCGTCCGGATGGCGTCGTTGGTTTTCGTAGCGTAAGGCGGGAAGCGATGTGGATTCGTCGAACGGAGTCGGTCACCCCGGCCCCGTCGGGGGCCGGGCGACGGCCGGAGGCTAACCTTCAATCAGTCGAACGTCCCCGGCGCGGGGGCCTTTGGTAGATTCCTCCGCCGTGAACTCGACGCGCTGCCCTTCGCGAAGCAGCTCGAAGACCGCTTGCCGCACGGCGCTGCGGTGGAAGAAGTGTTCGATCCCGCCCTCGTCGCGAATGAAGCCGAAGCCTTTGTCGATGAGCAGGCGTGCGATGGTGCCGGTCGGCATAGCCGTGTCCCTCCGATGACGAAGGCCTGGGACAATCCCAGGCGCTCCCGGACCGCTGTGCAGGGACATCCACCGATGCCTCGGGAACTCGCAGCGATCCGCGCGCACCGGCCAGGAAGCTGGGCCAGTGTAGGAGCGTAGCCACGGGAAGTCAAGCACGCCAGAACTCGTTACGGTACTGCGATTTGCGCTCTCTCCGTCGGGGCTGGACTAGGATGAAGTGTGCTCTCTGGAATCGTTCTCGCCGCCGGTGATTCAGTACGCATGGGCTCTCCGAAGGCACTTCTGCCGAGCCCTGATGGCCGTCCTTTCGTGACCCGCATCGTGCAGACATTGCGCGAGGCGGGCATCGTCGATCTCGTTGTTGTGACAGGTCGAGACCACGACGCCCTCGTAGAAGTACTGAGTCGCGGTCCGTCGCCGCCGCTGATCGCGCGCAACCCGGAGCCGTCGCGCGGGCAGCTCTCGTCACTGCTCGTTGGCATGGATGCGGTCGTTCACCCTGATACCGAAGCGATTCTCGTTACGCTGGTCGACGTACCGATGATCGCTGTCTCCACCGTGACGCGAGTCGTCACCGCATGGGAGCGGACACGCGCGCCAATCGTTCGACCCGCGATCGGTGACCGGCACGGACATCCCGTGATCTTCGATCGCGTGCTGTTCGACCCCCTCCGCGGTGCGCCGCTCGACGTCGGCGCGAAGTCGGTCGTCCGCGCTCACGAGCACGATCTGCTCAACGTTCCGGTTGATGACGAGGGATGCTTGGTCGATGTCGATACGCCGGACGAATATCGACAGTTGCGTGATTGGTGAGGTTCAGAGTTCCCGGTTCCGGGTTCCCGGAACCCCGAACCCCGAACAAGGAACACGAACTCTGAACCCGAACTCTGAACGTTGAACTCTCAACCATGAACTGCAGTCTATTTTGCAGCTTCTGCCGCCCGTGCTGCGCTGAGGATGTTTCTCAAGCCGTAGTTGTGTTCGTGGCACTCGAAGGGATAGATCTGATTTGAATCGGCCGTGAGCGGCATCGCGATCGTCCATGGCCTGGTCCACGTCTTCGGATCGTCGAGCGTTGCTGTCCACTCAATACGATCGGGCGCGACGCGGGTGAAGCGTTCGACGACGCGGAATGTCTCGGCATTGGCGTTGCGATAGGCAGCGGCGCTCGTGAAGTTCGTCGTTTCCACGACGAGGGTGTCGCCCTCCCAGCGGCCGCGCGGATCGCCCATGTGCGCGCGGACCCCTGCTCCAACATGCGGTCGGCCGTCGAGCGGGATGACGCGTGCCTCGTGCACGATCTCGTAGGTGATGACGATGAAGCCCGGTGCCTGGATGATCTGGTAGTTGTTGCCGTACATCACCGGGATCATCGAGCCGGGGACGCTGCGCGAGATGCAGCGTTCGAGCATGCCCAGATCTTCGGGGCCATCGAACGGACCGCCCACGAAGCTGCTGCGGACCCGCATCCCCTTGAGCCGCTGCGCCGCCTCCGGCGTCAGCGGCGGGATTCGACCGTCGGGCGGATCGACGATCAGCCACGGTTGATTGCGTTTGCTGAGATCGAGGATCTGCAGCCACCATTCATCAGGGCCGCGCACGTCGCCGTTCGCCAATCCGGCAATCGCCTGTCGTGTGGCCTGTTGACGAACTCTGGCTACTTCGTCTGCGCTCAGATCTTGCAGACGACGTCCCGCAAACTCCTTGGGTTGCTCGAGCGGTGTCGCGTACTCGTTCGAGTTGGTGTAGATGCCTTGCAGATCGGGATCGCCCCACGCTGTGCGCGGCGGTGTGTACCTCCGTGACGTTGACTGGGCAGATGCCGTGACCAGACCCGCCAGCACGACGAGCGTCGCGGCACCACCCAGGAAGGCGAGAAGTCGAGTCTTCATCCCACCCGTCTCACAGACGCGCGATTATGGATCACTCCTTGACTAAGAACTAAAAACTAAGAACGAAAAACGCGCGCACTCGAGGTTCTTGGTTCTTCGTTCTCAGTTCCTCGTTCTGGCAGGGCCAGCCGCGATGCCTGTTTGAAGACGCTGCATCGCGAACTGGATGAGATCGTCCAGCTGAGCGTGCTGGTGGGAGAGTTGGCCATCGATGATGAGCATCGAGACGCCGTGCACCGTCGCCCAGATGAAGCGCGCCAGTTGCAGCGGATCGTCTTTTCTCACGTCGGCGCTTTTCTGGAGTGCGGCGATGGCGTCGACCAGCGCCTGAAAGGCGGCCATGCCTTCTCGGGTCAGCTCCTCGTCGCGTGGGCCGTCATCCACGAAGCCGCCGAACATGACGCGATAGTGAGATGGATTGGCGATGGCGAACTGGACGTACGCCACGCCCATCTCGTTGAACTCGCGGACTCCGCCCGAACCCCAGACCTCGACGAGGCGGCCCCGCAGCATCCGGAAACCTTCCGTCGCCACCGCCGAGAGCAGCGCCCGCTTGTCGGCGAAGTGGCGGTAGAGAGCGGTGCGCGACACACCCAGCGCAAGGCCGATCGTGCGCAGCGTCAGCGCCTCGACGCCGTCCTGGTGAATCGTCCGCAACGCCTCATCGAGCAGAGCGCGGCGCAGGTCGCCATGGTGATAGCGATCGCGTGGCTTGCGACGTGGACGAACTCCCGAGGCAGCCATTTCACCTGAGCATAACGGCTGATGTTGACACGGTCAACATGTGGGAGTAGATTGATGTTGACAGTGACAACATCAAAGGAGCGCTCTATGACGTTCGTCACCCGGATTCGATCGGTGCTCAGCCATTTGTGGCAGAGCGACCGCGTGCTCACCGGCTCGGCCCTGCTCATGCTTGGAGCATTGGCCGTGTTCCTCGCCGGTATGCTACTCGACCCCCGCATCGTCACTCGCGCACCGGCCTGGCTCAAGCCGGCGAAGTTCGCCATCTCGACGGCGATCTACATGTTCACACTCGCGTGGATCTTCACCTACCTCCGCGACTGGCCGAAGGTGCGCCGGGTGGTCGGCCACGCCACCGCCGCCATCTTCATCGCCGAGGTTGCGGTCATTGCCCTGCAGGCGTGGCGCGGGACGACGAGTCACTTCAACGTGTCGACGCCGCTCGACGGCGCCCTCTTCGCCTTCATGGGCGGGGCAATCGTGGCGCAGACGCTGATGAGCGTGTCTGTCGCGGTCGCGTTGTGGCGGCAGTCGTTCCACGACCGTGCTCTCGGATGGGCCCTTCGACTCGGAATGGTCATCACGATTGCCGGTGCCTCGATGGGAGGCATGATGACTCGCCCGACCGAGGCACAACTGGCCCATGTGGCAGCGACAGGTCAGATGCCAATCGTCGGAGCCCACACGGTGGGCGCACCTGATGGCGGACCCGGGTTGCCGGGCACCGGCTGGAGCGTCGAGCACGGCGATGTTCGCGTGCCGCACTTCCTCGGGTTGCACGCCCTTCAGTTGCTGCCCGTCCTCGCCTGGCTGCTGTGGCGCCGCCGGATCAACGACGTCCTGCGGGCGCGGCTCGTCATCGTGGGAGGCGGTAGCTACGCGACACTCGTGCTCATCATGCTGTGGCAGGCATTGAGGGGACAGTCGCTCGTCAGCCCTGATGTTATGACGCTGGGCGTGTTCGCGGTGTGGGCGCTCGTCACGGGGATGGCGGCCGTGTGGCCCTTTCTTTCACGGCCCGCAGCGTCCGATGCCACGCTGAATTGGATTAACCCATGACTGCAGATCAGGCGTTTGCTCTTCTGAACCTCGTCGCGGTGGCAGCCTGGGTTCTGCTGGCTCTGTCGCCCTGGCTTCCACGCGCGACGACTACGCTGACGGGCAAGGTCGTGCCGATATTCTTTGCCATCGTGTACGTCGTGTTGATTGGCGGGAATCTTCCTGGAAGCGAAGGAGGTTTCTCCTCGCTTCCGGAGGTCGCGACGTTATTCAGCCAGCCGTGGCTGCTGCTGGCGGGATGGACACACTACCTGGCGTTCGACCTGTTGCTCGGAAACTGGGAGCTTCGCGATGCGAGCAAGCGAAACATCCCGTATCTCGTTGTGCTGCCGTGTCTCGCCCTGACGTTCCTGTTCGGCCCTGCGGGATGGCTGATCTATAGCATCGTCCGGACGTTCCGCAAGTCCGGCTGAAGCCGGACACTACGTACGCCCGTCGTAGTGTCCGCCGTCAGGCGGACCTTCAGAACGTGAAACGCGTGCCGATCCAGCCACGGATCGGCGCGCCCACCGCGTAGAGCGTCGAGTGCCGGATCGGAAACTCGCCATCGATGGGTGGGAGCGGCCGCGCGATGAAGTTCCCCTCGTCCGTGAAGCCCATGGGACCAAGCTGCGCGCCGGTGTAGTAACGACGATCGAACAGGTTGGTGACCTGGCCGATCACCTGCATCCACGGGGTCAGGCTGTAGCGTGCGCCGAGATTCACGACGGCGTAGCCAGGTGACGTGCCTTCGTTGAGGTAGTACGTCCCGTCGGGCTCGTGCTGGTTGTTCTCGTTGCCGCGGGCGACGCTGCTGGACACGCCAACCACGTCCACGTCAACAGACAACGTGTTGGTGACTCGTATATCAGTGAACACCTTGACCAAGTGGCGCGGGATGAAGGGCATTCGGTCACCGGGCACGATGTCGATCGTGCCCTCGAGGCCAGGTGCTCCTTCTTCTGCCTCGCTGTTGGAACCGTTGCTCTCGCCGTTGACCGTCTCCTCGCTTTGGAATGTCGCAGAAAGAAATGTGTAGCCGGCGCCGAAGTAGAAGCGCCCGCGCTGGCCGCTGATCCCGAGCTCGATTCCCTGCCGTCGTGTTTCGCCGAAGTTCCGGAAGTAGCCGAAGCCAGTCTGCTCGGACATCACGAACAGGATGTCGTCGTCGTTGGTGGCGTGAAAGAAACCGCCATGCCACTCGGCCGCCGCAATCGATCCCCGGACACCGAACTCTGTCGTCCGGGTCACGACCTGATCGAGAGGCGGATCTCCAGCCATCGCATTCGGCAACTTGCACGGACTCTCCGGGTCGGCGCACCCGAGCTCGATCGACGTCGCCGCGCGGCTGCCCTCGCTGTAGCCGGCATACAGGGTGACCCGTGACGTGGGATCGAACGTGACGCCGACGGCGGGATTGAAGCGACTGAAGACGTGCTCGCCATCGAGAGAACCCGGGCCACCGCCCGGGTTGATGAGATCTGTGTTGTCGACCAATGTTCGATTGAAACGCCCGGACAGCGTCACGTGCCATCGCTCGTCGAGGGTCACGGTGTTGGTTGCGAACAAGCTCCACGTCGTGGTGTTCCCGTCGAGGTTCACGCGAGTGTCGAACGGCTCACCATCGGCGACGCCACCCGTCACGCCGTCGCCGAGCGCTCCCGTACCGGTGACGCTGCGATCGGGGTTGAGGAATCCCAGCTCCGTCGATTGAGTGAATCCGACGGCGCTCCGATCGAAGGCGCCACCGGCCGTGAATTGGTTGCGGCGGGTCTTGCCGAAGTCGCGGCGCGTGACCTGCGCCGAGAAACCACCGTTCTGCTGATCCGTTTCCGAACGGTTGATGAGACCGTTGCACTTCTCGGATGGTTCGTCCACCAGCAGCACATTGGCCACACACCGCAGGTACGGAAACGGTGTGTTGCTGGCGTTGGCGCCGATCACCGGAGCCGTGATGTATCCGGCTGCCAGCAGCGCCGCCTGCTCGGCCGCGGTCGGTTGATAGAGCGCCTGGTCGAGTGACTCTTCGTTGATGTCCCCGTTGAACGTTGCAGTGCTGATGTCGCGGAAATACGCGTTCGCCGAGAACGTCACTCGATCGTTCAGCGTGTGGTGCGTCGTCAGGTTGAGCAGCGTGGAGCGGTTGTCGGTTACGTCCGGCTTCGTGTAAACGCTGGCGTAATCGCGCTCCAGGAAGCTGGGTTCCTGAAGGGCGTTTCCGTTCAGCTCGTTGTCGGCATACGCGAGCGTCACCGACACGTCGCCGCGACTTTTCCTCCACGCCAGCTTGCCAAAGATCTGGCGGACGTCGGAAGGCGAGTCGTCGCGCCAGCCATCCTCTGCGAAGAGGTTTCCCGCGACATACCAGTCGACGCCATTCGACATGCGACGGCCACCGTGCTCGAACTCGAGATAGCGACGCGAGTCGCTGCCGTACACCGCCTGCAGCGTCGTGCCCGGCGAGTTGCGGCCGTCCTTCGTCTGAATGGAGAGGGCGCCACCAAGCGTGTTCAGACCGAACAACGGGTTTGAGCCTGGCATCAGCGCGCCGGAGAAAATCGCCATGCGAGGAATCAGGTCCCAGGAGACCACGTCACCGAACGGCTGATTCAGTCGCACCCCATCCAGGTAGACCGAAAGGCCCTGTGGCGTGCCCAGCAGCGGCGAAGCTGTGTAGCCGCGATAATTCACGTCCGGCTGGAACGGGTTGCTCTGCACCTCGTTGACGTGCACGCCATTGAGACGCTGGTTCAGATAACTGGCGAGATCGAGCGCACCGCTGTTGTCGATATCGCGTCCGGTCAGGGTCTGCACCGGTGCAGCGATCTCCTCAACGGGAATCGTGACATCGACGAGCGGCGTCGTGCCGACCACGGTAACCGTGAAGGTCGTTGTTGGCGGTTGCTGCTGAGGATCGGATGTGCTCTGCGAACCAGGTTGACTCGCGGTGTCCTGAGCGATAGCGGGCACCGCGAGTGCGAGGAGCACGAGGCATGCTCCGTGAATGGCCAGGAGTCGCCGACTAGTCACCGCAGATCGACCAGGATGGCTCCCCAGGGACCGCGGCCCACTGGGACCGTCTTCACCACGCGGCGCCCGGCAATGTCGACGATCGACACGTCGTCTGATGGACCGTTCGCCGTGTAGACGGTCTGGCCGTCGGTGCTCACCGCCAGTCCCCAGGGCCGCTGCCCCGCGTCAATTGAGCCGGCGATCGTGTCGGTGCTCGCGTCGATGATCATCAGCATCCGGCTGCGGCCGGTGGTCACGAATACGAACTTGCCGTCCGATGACGCGGCAGTGCCCATCGGCCGCATGCCCTTGCCGAGATCGATCGTCTTCAGAACGTTGAGCGTCTTCGTGTCGACAACGGTCAGGGTGGCGCCGTTTTCAGACGGCACGTAGGCCTTGGAACCATCGGGCACGAACGCGATCGAACGTGGTCTCGCGCCGACAGGAACCGCCTTGACGACCTTGCGTGATTGGAGGTCGATGACCACGGCGGTGCCGTCGTCTTCGGATGTCACCCAGACGCGCTCGGCGCCAGGTTGGACCGTGACGCCCTCTGGCTCCTCGCCGGTGGGAAACGTGTCCAGAATCTTGCCGGTGGCCACGTCGACAACGCTGGCGATGCCCGCGTCCTCGTTGGCGACAAAGACGCGTGTGCCGTCGTGACTGACCGCCACCACTTCGGGATCGGTGCCGCTTGGCAACACCTTGACCAGTTTCTGCTGGCGGATATCGACGACGCCAATGCCGTCGGCAGTCCGATCGGGCGGTGGCAGCGTGCTCTCATCGACACCGGGCGGCGCTGGCGGCGAACCGCTCAATGCCACGTACAGCGTCGACTTGTCAGGACTCACGGCAATCCCTCTCGGGCGTTTGCCAAGCGGGATGGTCGCGACGACGGTTTGCGTGTTGGCGTCGATCACCGACAGATCGCCAGATGTTTCGTTGGTGATGTACACACCGACCGAAGGTGGCACCGGAGCCGGTGGCTGTACTGTCGAGGCAGGTTCGGGGCTCGACTGTTGGCTGCCGCAGGCAGCCGACGCAACCGCGATGAAAAGGCTGAGGGTGTAGGGCCGTAATCGCATGATGAGTGCTACTGACGATATTCCCAAAGCCCCCGTTTTGTTCACGGTATCTCTTTCATGACTCATCTGAGCACCCCGGCTCGTGGCGGCATGTAGAATCATCGACGCGTCGCATGGCATCAAAGGATTCTTCCGCGTTCGGCCTGTCCCTGCCGGCTTCTCTCGCCGGCTACGGCACTGAGTCGTCTGCCCCTGTACAGGCCGAGGTTCTCCGGCTGTTCGACGAGTGCGGACCAGGCTTGCGTCGGTATGTCGGCTCGTTCGGCCTCGGCGTGGAAGGAACCGAGGACGTCGTTCAGGAAGTGTTCCTCCAGTTGTTCAGGCACCTTCAGCTCGGACGCTCGCGCGCCAACCTGCGCGGCTGGATCTTCCAGGTGGGACACAACCTCGCGCTGAAGCAACGCGCGAAGGCGACGCGCCGACAGCGAACCGAAGGCGCGTGGGATGGATCGCTCGCGGATCTCGTCGTGGATCCCTGCGCCGATCCCGAGCAGCAACTCGTCGAGGATCGACGAGGGCGGCGACTGCGTTCGGTACTGGCCGCGCTGCCAGAACGCGATCGGCAGTGCCTGCACCTGCGCGCGGAAGGGCTGCGATATCGCGAGATTGCAAAGACCCTCGATGTGTCGCTTGGCGCCGTCGCCAAGTCGCTGACGCGGGCGATGAGGCGCCTGATGAACGCCGATGAAAGTTGAGCCTATGTCTTTCCACGTCACTGACCGCGAGTTGCTGCGGGGCCTGGACAACGAGCTCTCCGAGTCACGTAAGGGTGCCGTCGACCGGCATGTTCGCGACTGCGAGAGATGTCGGCGGCGTCAGGCCGCGATCCAACAGACGGTCTGGGCGACATCATCGGCGTATCGTGCGGTGCTGGGTGCAGGCCAGGCGACCGACGCCTCACGCGATCGCCTGAGAGTACGCCTGTCACATGCCGCTCTTGAGAGTGCCGCGCAACCGTGGAGCGCCCGCAGGGCTGGTCATGCGACGCTCGCTCGACGCGCCTGGAGCGGCGCGCTGGCACTTGCGGCGATGGCCGCGTGGCTGGCCGTCTCGATCTGGTTTGGTGGTCTGCGCCTCCTCCCAGGCGATCCGGGAACGTCGCTGCCCATGGCCTCGATCACGCCGGGTGCAACGTGGGAGGTCAGCGCCGAAGACTTGTGCGCTGGCACGAGGCACACGCGCGCAATCACTCCGGCCATGCGTGCGCAGGTCCTCAGCGCGTATCGCATGGAACGTGTCCCCGCCGATCAGTACGAGTTGGACTACCTGATCACTCCGGAACTCGGCGGCGCGACGGATGCCCGCAATCTGTGGCCGCAAGGTTACACGTCGTCGCTCTGGAACGCTCGCGTGAAGGACGAATTGGAAAGCCTTCTCCCTCGACTCGTGTGTCGCGGAGCGGTTGACCTCGAGACCGCACAGCGCGAGATGGCGGTGGACTGGATCGCGGCCTACAAGAAGTACTTCAACACGAACGAGCCGCTGCAGGCGCATCGTGGACCGGCACGTGACGACGATGACGACGAGGTCTACGCGCTGGCGGGGGCGAGTCCGGCGCCAGCGGTGCGCCTCGTGTCACTGGCCGTCCTGCCATGAGCGGTACACGACGGGGCGACATGATCCGGCGTTGGCTGGGAGCGGTGTTGCCGCTCGCGTTCGCCGTCGTGATGTCGTTCCACCACGTGCCTTCCGCGCAGGTCGGGAGCGATCGATGGGTCACGCCACGAACGCCGTGGGGCGATCCCGATCTCCAGGGCGTATGGCCAGGCACGGCGATGATGGGCGTGCCCATCGAGCGTCCGAAACAGCTTGGCGATCGGTCGCTCCTCAGCGACGAAGAGTTTGCGGCGCGGGAGAAGCAGGCCAGCGCGCAGTCACAGGCAGATCGCGAAGAGTTCGTTGCCGCACGCCGCGGGCGCGGCGCGGGCGCGGGTCCTCCCGGCCACTGGGGTGAGCGCGGCCAGCCACAACGGCAGTCCTCGCTCGTCGTCGATCCGGGCGATGGCAGGATCCCGCCCATGACGGCCGAAGGCGAGCGTCGCACGGCGGCAGTACCCAGGACGTGGTACTACGACAACGATGGCGGCGGACCCTTCAACGAACCAGCCGATTTGAGCGCCTACGATCGCTGCATCACGCGCGGGGTCATCGGATCGATGTTGCCCGTCGGCTACAACGCCGGGAACGAGATCGTGCAGGCCCCGGGATTCGTGGCGCTGCGCAACGAGATGATTCACGAGACTCGAATCATCCCACTCGAGCGGCGCGCGCACCTGCCGGCGGTCATCCGACAGTACATGGGCGATTCGATCGGTCGCTGGGACGGGGACACGCTCGTGGTCGAGACCGCGAACTTGACGAACAAGACCGGGGCAGGCGCCAATGGTCGCGCTATCTTCCACAGCGATGAGCTCGAGCTGACCGAACGATTCACGCGTGTCGATGCAGACACGATTCGTTACGAGATCACCATCAACGATCCCGTGATGTGGACGCGTCCCTGGACGATGGCGTTCCCTCTGAAGCGCGAGCCCGGCTACGGCATGTTCGAGTACGCCTGCCACGAGGGGAACTACGGTCTACGGAACATCCTCAGCGGATCGCGGGCTGACGAACGCAACCAACGCTGAATCCCGCACCGATAGGCAACAAGATCGCACCGGCACGCGTCAGCGAGATCGCACCGACGAGAATTGAGATCGCACCGCGTCAGTGTGTCATGGCGTACAACAGGACGTTGATACCGAACGCGTAGCCGCGCGGGCCGAAGGTGTAGAAGTAGGTCGGATCGTCGGCTTCACGCTCCCACGAATCGGAGATGTCAGTGTTGTGGGTCATGAAGACCATGATGCGGCCCGTGTCGTCGGCGATATATCGCGCGTGCGGGATCTCACTGTCCGAGCCCTGTTCGGACGTGTCGCCACCCGAACGCACGAAGTAACCGATGTTCGGGATCTGCGGGATCTCGTTGACCTCGAACTGCCCGCGCAGCAGCGCGTGGTCGAGCGGGATGTCGACGATCGGATAGTGCTCCGCGGGCAGGACCTTGCGGAGCTGCGAGACCCACTGCTCCCATTGAAAGCTCCCCCAGAAGTCGTCGGCCCACAGAAACCCGCCCTTGAGGACGTACTCGCGAAGGCGTGTTGCTTCCTCGTCGTTGAACACGGCGCTGCCCGGTGCGGCCATGATGACGAAGGGGCACTGGAAGAGCTCCTCGCTCGTCGGGCGCACGAGTAGATGATTTGGCTGGCCGGACCCGTCGAAGCTGACCTTGGTTCGGGTCAGCTCCGATAGCCGGATCGACATGTTGATGTCAGCGCGAGGGAAATCGGTCGTCCAACTCCCGCCACGCCCATTCCCCTGGTAGACGAGACGGCAGAAGTGAAAGTGGCCGGAGAAGTCGTTTGGTGTTGCCAGCCGCGCGCCGAACAGCCCGCCGCGACGGAACTGGGCTGTGGCCGTGCCGGCGATGCACACGGCCAGGAGCACGAGCGTCGCACGAACGAGGATCAGCCGGCGTCGAGGCATGACGTGCCGAACCGCCGCAGACTCAGCGCAGCGGTTTCAGTTCCGGTTGTACACCATCCGGCAGCGGATAGCGATCGACGTTCAGCAGCATCGACACGAGCCCGTAATATCCGCTCACCCCGACGAGGTCGACGATGCCGCGTTCGCCGAACTTGTCCTTGGCGGCCTGGAACGTCTGATCGCTCACCTGCTTGTTGGTGAGCAACTCGGTGCAGAAGTTGTAGACGATCTCCTCATCCGGCTGCATCGTCGTCGGGCGGCGGCCGGCCGCGATCGCCTGGATCGTCTCTTCCTTCACGCCGTTCTGTGCGGCCGCGCGTCTGTGTGCGTACCACTCGTAGTGCGACGTCCAGTGACGGGCGGTGATGATGATCGCCAGCTCGTTCAGGCGCGGTGGAATCGATGAATGAAAGCGCATCGACGCACCGAACTTCTGCGCGAGGTCGCCCATCTCCGGGCTGCGCAGCAGCACGTTGAACGGACCGCTCGCGCCGCGCCGCTCGCCCGAGATCAAGCTCTCGAACATTTTCTTCTGTTCCGGGGTCATCTCGCGATACGTGAGCGGCTTGAAGCGGTCGCCAATGAGCTTCACGCTATTGGGATCGGGAGGCGGAGCGTTTGGTCCCGGGTTCTGTGCCATGGCCACTCCCACTGCTCCGATCAGTCCGACGAGAGCGCAGCAAAAAGCAATGCGACGCATGTCAATCTCCAATCAACAATCACCAACGAAATCGACAATCAAAGATCGCCAAATCAAGAATGTTCTCACCGTTTGACGTGACGCTCGAGCATCCGCCTGCGTACGACGCCACCGTAGACGTTGCCTTGCGCATCGACCCCCACGCCTTCTGCCCCGGAATGGTCAGGGACAGTCGACTCCATGTCCTCGATGAACGCAGTCACCAAACCATCTTTCGCGCTGCCGATGCGGATTCCTTTCTTGATGCCGGGCAGTTCGCGCGCGCCGGTGTCCGGCCCGGACTCGGAATCGGTGACGTAGATCGTGTCGTCGGCGGTGATGGTGATCCCGCTTGGCCGGCCGAACTGCCGCCACTCCGCCAGATAGCGCCCTTCCTGGTCGAAGATCTGAATGCGGTTGTTCTCGCGGTCACCGACGAAAAGGCGGCCGCGTGAATCCATCGCGATCGTGTGCGGCTCGCTGATCTCGCCCGGGCCGGAGCCCTTCTTCCCCCACTCCTTGATGAACCTGCCGTCTTTCGTGAACCTCACCACGCGATTGTTCTTGCCATTGCGATGGCTGTCGGCTACGAAGATGTCGCCGTTGGGGGCAACGAGTACGTCCGTCGGTTGATCGAACAGGTCTGGCCCCGATCCGCTGACGCCCGCCTTGCCAAGCGTCATGAGGACCTTGCCCTGCGGGTTGAACTTGAACACCTGGTGTCCCTTGCCATTCTCACCGCGAGCGTCGGTCACCCAGAGGTTGCCCTCGCGATCGACGGTCGCGCCGTGCGGGAAGATGAACATCCCCTGTCCCCACGTCGCGAGGATCTTCCCGCTGCGGTCGTACTTGATGATCGGCGCCTCGCTGCGTCCCGCGCAGGAGTTCTCGAAGCAGCGATGGACGACGTAGATCGTCCCGTCGGGTGCGGGCTCGATCGCCGTGACCGCTGCCCACACGACGCCGGCCGGGAGCTGACCCCAGTCGCGCGTGGTCTTGTAAGGTTGTGGGAGATCGTTTCGAGGTGCCTGGGACTGGGCACCAAGCGACGTCGATACGATCGCGATCGCCGCACATGCGAGCACCGTCCGTCGAACCATCCGTCCTCCTCCGCAGCCGCGCGTCCGGAGTGTATCCCCGGCCGATGGCGAGGGCAATCCAGGCCGCTGGATGACCTGGATTTGACTTGTTCGAGGACGGCCAAGGATCATGCGCAACATGACCATTGCTGAAGTTCGCCACCTGTTTACGTACACCGAATGGGCGAATGAACGTGTGCTGAGTGCCGCGGAGAAGCTGCCACCCGAAGAACTGCTGCGCGATGTTCGCATCAGTTACAAATCGATCCTTGGCACGCTGCTGCACATGGCGGGCGCGGAATGGATGTGGCTCGAACGCTGGAATGGCAACTCCCCGGTTGGTCCCGATGTCTGGGCAGGATGGACGCCCGGCGACGCTCGCAGCCTGCAGCAGGTGCGCGAGAAGTGGGAACCGGTCGTTCGCAGGCGCAACGAGTATCTCGACCAGATCTCGGACGCCGATCTCGCTCGCGAACTGGGTTACCGGCGGTTCACCGGCGAGCCCTTTTCGCTGCCGCTCGTTCAGCAGATGCAGCATGTCGTCAATCATGCGACGCTGCACCGCGGCCAGGTGGTGGGCATGATTCGACAACTCGACGTCGTGCCCCCGACGACAGATCTGCTGTTCTATCTGATGGAAAGCCGCCAGCCTTCGAGCTAGTCGGAAGAGACGGTATCCGCACTCGCACGAATGACGCTCATCATCGCCATCCTGCTGCTGCTCGTGGTGTCGCGCGTGGCCGCGGAACTGGCCGAGCGCGTGGGGCAGCCCGCCATGATCGGCGAGATTCTCGCCGGTCTCATCCTGGGTCCTGCCCTCTTCGGTCTCATTCACGAATCACCCGAGCTGACGGCCATCGCCGACATCGGCCTGCTGATGCTGGTCCTGCTGGCAGGAATGGAGATCGAGCTCAAACAGCTTTTTGACGCGTTCACCGGGCGCAATCTCTGGATCTCGATCATGGGTTTCGTGGTGCCGCTTGCCCTCGGCATTGCCACCGGCGCCATGCTCGGGCTCGATGCCAATCGAACGCTCTTCGTCGGGTTGTGCATCGCAATCACTGCCTTGCCCGTGAGCATCCGCATCCTCATGGATATCGGCCGTCTGCAGACGGTCGTGGGTCAACGCATCATTGGTGCCGCCATCGCCAACGACGTCCTTGCCCTGCTCGTCCTCGGCGTGATCGTGAACGCGAACACGACAGGCGCAGGCTGGCGTGAGATGGTTGCGTCAGCGGCTATGCCCACCGTCAAGGTCGTCGTCTTCATGGCCGCGGTACTGCTGGTGGGGAAGGCGATCAACAAGGCTGCGGCGATGGCGCATCTCGATCGGTTCAGGGATGCGATCGGGAGTCGCCTGCGGGTGAAGGAGCCGGTCTTCGCCCTCACGCTGCTCTTCGTGATCGTGTTTGCGGCGTTGGCCGAAGTCCTCGGTCTTCACTTCGTCGTCGGCGCCTTCTTCGGATCGGTGCTCCTCAATCACGAACTGCTCGGTCAGCAGCAGTTCGAGCAGGCGCGGAAGACCGCCTCGGCGGTCAGCATGGGATTCCTCGCGCCGCTCTTCTTCGCCTCGATCGGGCTGGCATTCGACCCGTCAGGCCTCACCGACCTGTGGCTCACGCTCGGTGTCGTGACCGTGGCGTTCATCGGGAAGATCTTGTCGGGGCGCATCGGTGGATGGCTCGCCGGCATGAAACCGGCCGAGAGTTGGGCACTCGGGATGGGACTGAATGGACGCGGCATCATGGAACTCGTCGTTGCCCGTATCGGCCTCAGCAGCGGCCTGATCGGCTCAGGGTTGTTTTCCGTGCTCGTGCTGATGGGTATGGTGACGACGATAGTGACTCCGACGCTGCTCAAGCGCGCATTCGAGGCCGCCGATCTCGAACAGCAACGCCCTTCTCGATCAGCAGCCTCGAGCTAGTCAGGCTGGGCCGCAGCGACGATGGTTGAAGTCTTGCTTGAGAGGAGGCTTCAATGATCCGCAAGCGCGCGTCTGGAAAGTATCGTCTCTATTCGAAGAAGGTCGACCCGAAGACCGGCCGTCGTCGTAATCTGGGAACGTTCTCGACGCGCGCGGCAGCGGAGAAGCACGAGCGTGCCGTCCAGTTCTTCAAGCGACGATGACCGACGAAGCGAGGCGAGTTCAGAGGGTCTATCTGACTCTGTTGCTGTTGCACACGCTGGCCGCGTCGTTCATCTGGGGAATCAACACGCTCTTCCTGCTCGATGCCGGACTGAGCAACGCCGAGGCGTTTGCTGCCAACGCCTTCTTCACGCTCGGACTCGTCCTCTTCGAAGTGCCCACCGGCGTGACTGCCGACATACGCGGCCGACGGTTCTCCTACCTGCTCGGAACGCTGACGCTGATTGCATCGACGGTCCTGTATCTGTTGATGTGGTGGATCTCCGCAGGGTTCTGGCCATGGGCCCTTGCCTCTGCGCTCCTCGGTCTCGGCTTCACGTTCTTTTCAGGCGCCGTCGAAGCGTGGCTCGTGGATGCGCTTACCGCGAGCGGATTCACGGGGCGCCTCGATTCAGTGCTCGCGAAAGGTGAGATCGTCGAAGGCGCGGCAATGCTCACCGGCTCGGTTGCTGGAGGTTACCTGGCCCAGGCCACCAACCTGGGTGTGCCATACGTTGCAAGGGCCGCCGTCCTCGTGCTGACGTTCGTGCTCGCATTCGCGCTCATGCACGATGTCGGCTTCACTCCGAAGAAAGGCGGGCGCCCGATCCAGGAGGTGAAGGGCGTCTTGTCCAGCGCCTTGAAATACGGTCTGGGTAATCCTCCCATCCGCTGGGTCATGCTTGCCGGCGTGTTCGTCGATGGCGTCTCGATCTACGCCTTCTATGCGATGCAACCCTATCTGCTCGAGTTGTATGGAGACCCGAAGGCGTACGGCATTGCCGGACTGGCAGCGGCGATCGTCGGTGGTGCGCAGATTGGCGGCGGGCTTCTGGTGCCGCGGCTGCGTCGCGTATTCGATCGCCGTACTTCCATCCTGCTGCTTGCCATCGTCATCGGCACGTGTGCCCTGGCGATGGTCGCGGTCCTGCCACGATTCTGGGTGGTGATTCTGCTGCTGGTCGTGTGGGGTCTTGTATTCGCCACTCTGATGCCCGTCCGACAGGCGTTCGTGAACGGCCTGATTCCGTCGAAGCAACGTGCCACCGTTCTCTCATTCCAATCGCTGATGGGATCGGCAGGCGGAGTGATGTTTCAGCCGATCCTGGGGCGAGCCGCCGATGTCTGGGGATACGGCACCTCGTATCTGTGCACGTCGGCGATCCAGGCGATTGCCATCCCGTTCATCTGGATGGCGCGGCGCGAGCGCGCCGCATCAGACGCGATTCCGGAAGACGAGGCTCGGTAAAGATCAGTGCGCCGCTTGCGCGACAGGAGCAGTGGCACGCGAGAATGGGGAGACGAACGAGCGACCGGCCCGCGCCTCCTCGACGGCGTGCAACAAATCCGCAGCGAGACGCAGCTTGACGACATAGCCGATGCCGCCAGCCTTTTTCGCAGCGAGGACGAAGTCCTCATCATCGTGGACGGTGAGGAAGACAACGGCGGCCGTCGAACCTTCAGCGCGCAGCCTGGACGCGACTTCCAACCCCGTCATGCCCGGCATCGAGATGTCGAGGACGATGACGTCCGGGTGCAACCTCCTGGCAGCTTCGAGCGCCTGCAGTCCGTCCTTCACAGCGCCGACCACCGTGCAGTCATGCGTGAGCGCCGCCCTCGCGCACGTCAGCATGATCTCGCTATCGTCGACGAGTAACACTCGGGTCAGGTTGGATGAAGCAGCGCTTGATGGCATGGCGCACCTTAGGTTGCACTGATCGTGCCAGTGTCATTGGAGTGGAAAGTGGCGGCTCATTCGCTCAGACCGCTGCGGTGCCCACGTCTTCCACGACGCGCAGTGGCACCGTGACCTCGCGCCGCGTCCCCTCGCCGGGCGCGGACACAAAATTCACCGACGCTGAAACGCATCTCATCGGACACGCACTAGCTGGGTGTTGGATACGGCGCATCGGAGTCACGCGCGCTGGCCAGCGAAGAAAGGGAGATGTTCGATGAAGTCCTGTCATGACGTTCGTTTCCGTATTTCACGGGTTCTGATGGCGTTCGGCACCCTGTTGGCTCTGTCACTGCCTACGTCGGCGTACGCGCAAACCACCACCTGCGGTCCTGAGGTCAAGGAAGAGGCTCTGGCGGCTTTGGTGGCGCTTGACCAGGTTCCTGACGCGGTCAGGGGCGCGCGGGAGGCCGAGCTGTACAAGAAGTACAGTTTCTGCATCCCGGTTGGGGTGGCGGTACCGTCCTCCCTCGTGGT
>JAICEG010000034.1 GCA_025924295.1 Vicinamibacteria bacterium | reverse complement strand
CTCGCGCTCGTCGCGTTGCTGGCGTGTTACTGGCCGGCGCGGCGCGCGACGCGAGTGGATCCGCTCGTCGCGCTCCGTACCGACTAATCAAAAATCAACAATCGTCAGTCAACAATCATTCAACAGTCGTCAAATCAAAGATCAACAATCGATCGTCTACGTCCCCGTATACATGACGCGCCAGATCTTGCCCTTCTGGCTCTCGCTGATATACAGCGAGCCATCTGGCGCCTGCGCCACACCGTCGGGACGCGCGACGGCATCGGTCGGACTCATGAGCGGCGTCTTGCCGACGAACCCGTCGGCGAACACCTCGAACTCACCAGTCGCCTTGCCGTTGGCAATCGGCTGGAACGTGACGTTGTAGCCGGCCTGCGGGAGCGGCGCGCGGTTCCACGAGCCGTGGAACGCGATGAAGGCACCGCCGCGATACTTCGCCGGAAACTGCGTGCCGGTGTAGAACTTGACGTCGACCGGCGCCCAGTGGGCCGGGAACGCCGCAACCGGCGGCGTGAACTTCGCGCAACGTGCACCGTCCTTGCCGTCACCGCCGTACTCAGGGTTCGCCAGGAATCGCTTCAGGCCGTAGTCGTAGAAGCAGTAGGGCCAGCCGAAATCAGAGCCTTGCACTGCGCGATAGAGCGGCTCCGACGGACGCTCCGCGTTGTCCTTCGCGGTAAAGAGATCGGGCCAGAACACATCGAGCTGATCGCGATTGTGCATCGCGATGTAGAGCGCGCCGTCGTGCCAGGTGATACCGGTCATCTGCCGGAGACCGGTCGCAAAGCGGCTTCCGCCGTTCTCCTGGGTCTGTCCCGTCTTGTTCTCGTCGAACTTCCAGATACCGGCGTGCTTCTCGAGCAGCGGGCAGGGATCCTGGCCCTTCACGCCCGGACGTCGATCCGGATTCTGGCAGGCATTGGACGGCGCGCCGACGTTGATGTAGAGCGAACCGTTGCCATCGAATGCGATCCCCTTGTCCTCGTGCTGCCGATCGCTCGGCAGGCCCGTCACGATCGTCTCGGCGCTGCCAGTCGGCTTCAACTGCCCGGGCGTCAGGCGAATCCGTTCGATCGTGGTGGGATGCGCCAGATAGACGTAGCCGTTGCGCAGCGCGATGCCGGTGGTGCTTCCGCTGCCGAATGGCTCCTTGACCTCGAAGCGGCCGTCACCGTTGGCGTCGCGCAGTGCAACGGCGCCGCCACCGGTCTGCGGCTGTCCGCGTCCGCCACTGGTCATGAGCGCCACGTAGAGATCCCCGTTCGGTGCAACGGCCATGTGGCGCGCCGTGCCGAGGCCATCTGCCACGACGAGTGCACAGAAGCCGCTTGGAAGCTTGAGGCCGCCATTATCTGGATCGCACATTGGCTTGGCCTGACCCTGGACGAGCACCAGGGCAACGACACTGAACGCCACAGCCAGACCAGCGACGCCGAACCGCGTGTTGAACAACGTCATCTCGAATCTCCAGTACTGCCAGCTTATTGCAGCGCCGGTTGAAGCCCAAGCCCGGGCGCAGGTCGCCGGTGGCCTACCTGAACCTGTTGAAGACACCGTCTCGCTCCTGCAACAGCTTGGCAAACTCGCGAGACGCTGTGGCATAGTGGCGTGCAGTGTGACTGTAGAAGTTTCGCCTCGCCAGCTCGGCTCCAGCGCTGAGATCGCGTGGAGCATCGTCCGGGGCGCGGCGGCGCTCGCGGAACAGCTTCACCGCACCGGACGCCCGATGACGTTCGGCCTCGACGAGCGCGGTGACCTCCAGCCAGTGAAACCAGCGGACCCTGATGGTGTCCTGTCGTGGTCTCCGGCGGGGTGGCAGTCGCTGCTGCCGCCCGGTGATGTGCGGTCGGAGATCCTGAACCTCTATCTCCCTATCTGCTCCGCCACATCGGCCCGTCCGATGACGATCGGCCATCTGGGACAGAGCCTCGATGGCTTCATCGCGACGCATTCCGGCGACTCACAGTTCGTCACCGGCGACGACAACATCGTGCACCTGCACCGCATGCGCGCGTTGTCGAATGCCGTGGTCGTTGGTGCGGGCACCGTGGCTACTGATGATCCGCAGCTCACCGTCCGGCACGTGCCTGGATCGAATCCACTGAGAGTGGTCTTCGATCCCGGCCGCAGACTGGCCTCCACCTATCGTGTCTTCACAGACGAGGCGGGACCGACGCTATATATCTGTGCGCGGACGCTGGTGGAATCAGGCGAGACGCAAATGGGAAACGCCACCGTCGTTGGCGTCGATTGCGATGATGCGAGCGGAGGTGTGTCGGAGGCCTTGCAGCTGCTGCACGCGCGAGGGTGTTCGCGTGTGTTCGTGGAAGGAGGCGGGGTCACGGTCTCTGCGTTCCTGCAAGCCGACCTGCTCGATCGACTCCAGATCGCGATCGCTCCCGTGATCATCGGGGACGGCCGGCCCGCAATACGGCTGGCGCCGCACACGCGCCTCAGCGACTGTCGCCGCCCCCGCTACCGCGTGTTTCGGATGGGAGGCGACGTGTTGTTCGACTGCGACCTTCACGGCGACGCTGAACCACCTCACGACCAGCCCGAGATCGCCTCGGTGAATCAGGTCATCTAGCACGGAAAACGTTCAACTCGTATCCAATCCAGCCGTTCGCGAGACAGGTCTGCAGCGCGTCGCCGCCGATCACATAGTCGAAGCGATCCCGCCCGACCGGCAGGCGCTTGAGCACGGCAACGTACGCGGCGATTACGCGGTCGCGCGCACGTTTGATCTCGATGAACGGCGTCAGATCCGTCGTGGATTCGTGCTGGAACCCGTGAGTGCGAGCAACGCTGACCAGGTCGTCCCGCTCGAGCAGCGAGTTGATGTGCCAGCCCTTCTTGAATTCCTCAACGGCACTGATGGCCCTGGGCGACGTCCCTTCCCTCCGCACGTCGTCGCAGATCGCCAGCACGCCGCCGGTCTTGATCAGGCGATGGCACTGGGCGAAGAAGCGCTCCGGAGACGGTCCGTGGGCGAACGACTCGATGGCGTACGCGAGGTCGGCTGGCGCCAGCGTCCCGGGCAGGTCGCCGTAGTCCCCTTCGAGGCAGGCAACTCGCTCCGTCAGGCCAGCCGCGGCGATGACTCGACGGGACATCGCAACCTGTGCGGGGCTCAACGTGATGCCGGTCCCGCGGATTGGCAGTCGCCTCGCCAGGTAGCAGAGGCTTCCGCCCACACCGCATCCGAGATCGACGACGTGGGTCTCACCTGAGGGAGAAGGCGCGCGAGGTATCAGTTCAGCGATGCGGTCGTCGACGTAGTGAAATGCCTCATCACGCGTCTGCGTACCAGGGCCCCAGACCGCCCGATGAATCGCACCGCCTCCCTGGCCATATCGAACGAACGTCGCGCTGTGACGATCGTAGTAGCGCCTGATGTCTGCGGTATCGAACCGCGCAGTCACATCTCCCCCGGTTCCTCAGCGCTCGTGCGCTGCACCGCGACGAGATCGTCGTGATTGACGATCACTCTCGAGCGCCCCGCTGCAACGTGGTCCAGCCGTCGTCGAAGCCAGTCTGCAATCGCGTCCGCGTGTCCTGGCGAGATCTCCGTCGCCGCGTGTGCCCAGCCCTCAATCAACATGCGCTGGAACACGCGCTCGGACGGACCGAGTGACCAGTCACTCGGGGCGCGCTCCACCTGGAAACCGGTTTCCTCGAATATTCGTTCCGCCAGAACGGCCGCCTCGGGCCCGGCTGCTGATCCACCGAGCCCTTTGTCGGTCTTCTGGTGCAGGTTCATCAGTTCACGCACCATGTCGTCCTCGGGTTCGCGGGGATCGCAGGAGGAGCCGCCGTTGTAGGTAATCGTGAACAGCGCCGCGGCGCCGACGGCGTGACATCGAGCCGCGAGCGCGCGCAACCACGACTCTGACACCAGATCGAGCAAGGCCGAAGCCGTCACGAGATGCCGGCCCTCGAAGAGCCCGGGATCGAGTCGATCGAGGTCCATCTGCTGCGCTTCGATTTCGTAGTCGACACGATCGCACCGAACCCGGCTCCGCCGCCCGTCCGTGTGCATGGAACAACCGCGAGCACCCGCCCATGCTGCAAGCCTTGCCGGGATTTCCTCGAGCAGACGAGCGTCCCGATCGACCACCAGCCAGCGTTGACGTTTCGGCAGACGGTCCATCAGGTAGCGCAGGTTCGACCCGGTTCCGGTACAGAGATCGAGACCGTGCACCGTCTCGAGCGGCGCGAGTGCGTCGCGCAGACGGTTGAACAACATCTCAGAGCGGGATGCCCAGTCCGCGGCCTCGCGAAGGCCGAGCCACTCGGAAAGGGACTCACTCATCGCAGAGCGGTTCGAGCGTGGCGGCCATCGTTGCGATCGTCTCATCCCAGCGGCGCAACGAGGGACGCACGCGTCGAGCTCCGGCGGCCAGCCGTGATCGAAGATCCTCGTCAGCCATGAATCGTGTGAGTGCATCAGTAAGCGACCGATCGTCACCGGGCGCCAGCAGTATCCCGGCCTCGGAACCAACCAGGTCCTGCGCTGCACCGGTCGCAGTCGTCACGACAGGAAGGCCGTGCGCCAGAGCCTCGGCAACGGCCATCCCGTAGGTTTCGCGCAAGGTGGCGAGCACGAAAAGATCGGAACGGTCATAGTGCTCTTCCATCGCGGTCGCATCGAGCTCCCCTGCCAGCGTAATGTGATCCTCCAGCCTCAGATCCCGAATCATGCCCTGAACCCGCGCGACAGTCGGCGGGTGCCTGGTCAGGCTCCCTGCACACGTGAGGCGCCAGTTACGCGTGGGCACAGCCGCCAACGCCGTGATCAACACGCTATGGCCCTTGCCTGGATTGAGCGTCGCCACGCAGAGCAACTGAAGTGGACCACCGTCCGAGCCGCGCGCCACCCGGGCGGGATCGGCTCCGGGCTCGACGACGACCACCTTGGAAGGCGCGATGTCGTAACGTGCGAGAAGTGGCATCGCTGCGCGTCCAGTCACGACCACGACGGCGACCGCTCGGAGTGCGCGCCGTTCTTCGCTGGCAAATCGGGCCGCCGTCGCCTCATCGAGCCCGATATCCGCAGTGAGCGGGAGATGCACCAGCGCCACGATTCGGAGACGGATGCCGTGTTGTTCGACGATCTCCGCCATTGCTCCGAGCGCAAGGCTGTCAACCATCACCAACGTTCCGTCTGGAAGGTTCGCGAACACATCCCGGGCGTGGGCGGTTGCCGAGGGCGTGGGCCTGGGAAAGCTCCCGTCGAGCCCTTGCACGTCCACCGTCCATCCCTTCGCGCGCAGTCCGTCGACGATACGGCGATCGTAGATGTAGCCTCCCGTTCTCGAATCGAGATCACCGGGCACCACGAGCACCACGGATCGTGTCATCAGGAGGCGGCGTCCGTCCGATCTTCAAACGACGCTGACGCGACGTGCGATTCGTGCAACGTGACCCGGATCTGCTCGACGGCGCTGCCACCCGCGCCAAGATCGCCCCGCTTGCCGGCAGCAACGATGCGCGTGAAGATCACCTGTGCCAGAAACTCCGTCGTCGTGTTCCGTCCGGCGAACTCCGGCACCTCGTCGAGGTTGCGGTAGTTCAACTCGGCCAGTACCCGCTTGAGCACGTCGCCCGCACGGCCGATGTCGATGACAATGCCATCCGCGTCGATCGTCCGCCGCTTGAATTCGACATCCACCACGTAGGTGGCGCCGTGCAGCCGTTGCGCGGGGCCAAACACGTCACCCCGAAAACTGTGGGCGATCATGACGTGATCGCGAACCGTGACACTGAACATCGAGGCTCCTTCTACTCGTACCTAACGCGGTGACACAGGACATCGCCCGGAGCATTCGCGAGTCGAACCATCACGTCCGGCAGCTCGTCGAAACGGCTTTCCCCAGTGATGAGAACATCAAGAGTCGCGTCAGCCAGCAGTGCCATCGCCTGCGCTATTCGCCGGCGTGTGTCCCACCGTGGTCGCTGCACCGGTGAAATCTGCCCGACCTGTGACGATTTGATCGTGAGCCGCCTGGAGTGAAACGCGCCACCGAGTGGAAGCGCGACGTGGCGATCGCCGAACCAGCTCATCTCGACGACGGTCGCTTCGACGCCAGCGATATCCAACGCGAGCTGCAGTCCTTCAGGAGAGCCGCTCGCATGAACGACCACGTCCGCCTCTCGCATCGCGTTGCCAGGTGAGGCGAATGGCGCACCAAGCTTTTGCGCGACAGCGGCGCGAGCGGGGTTGACATCCACGAGCTGCACCTCGCAACCCGGGATCCGCGCGGCCAGCCACGCGACCAGGCAACCAACCGTGCCCGCGCCGATCACGACCACTCGATCGCCAAGGTGAGGGTGAGCGTCCCACAACCCGTTGAGCGCCGTCTCGAGATTGGCGGTCAGGACCGCGCGCGCGGCGGGCACGCCGGCAGGCAATACGTGCACCGAGGACAACGGGACGATGTAGCGCGTCTGGTGTGGATGGAGGACGAACACTGTTCGGCCCACGATGCCATCGGGCCCCCGATCGACACGACCGACGCTGGCGTAGCCGTACTTGACCGGACCCGGGAACTCGCCTTCCTGGAATGGTGCGCGCATCCGAAGGCGCTCGCTCTCAGGCACGCGTCCTGTGAAGACGAGCGACTCGGTGCCACGGCTGATTCCGCTGAAGAGCGCCTGCACCACGACCTCGTCGTGAGAGGCAGTGCGCAGCGACTCGCGGCGGATCTCTCCCTGGCCCGGCTCGACGACCCAGAACGCTCTCGCTTCGTCGGTCATGCAGCAACATTCTGATGCGGTACCGCCGTTACAATGAAACCGTGCGCAGGGGTCAGACCCCTTGATACTCCTGCACTCAAGGGGTCTGACCCCTTCACATAATGGCGAACTTTCCGCTTCGTCTGCCGAGTGCTCCTCTGCGCTCGAGTGTGATTGGCGCCGTCATCGCCTGCTTCATCCTCCTTCTGGGCCTCACACCCGCCGTCGCGTCGTGGACGATGAGCGGCGCGGATTACATCAGGAGGAGCGTCATTTACTTCGCGGCGGCCGCGGTCCTGATTGTCGGCTTCGCCGGCGCGCATCATCCCCATCCTCGCTTCGGCGCCGCCAACACCATCACCTTGATTCGTGTGGCACTCGTCGCAAGTATGGCCGGCCTCCTCGGCGAGACCCCGGATTCGCGCACGGCCTCACTCGCCGTCGCGATCGTCATCATCGTCGCCGCCCTTGACGGAGTCGATGGGTGGCTCGCGAGGCGAGGCGGGCAGAGCAGCGCCTTTGGCGCGCGGTTCGACATGGAGACTGACGCCGCATTGATCCTGATCCTGTCGATTCTGGTCTCGCAGCACGGAAAGGCAGGCGCCTGGGTGATCGCATGCGGCCTGATGCGGTATGCCTTCGTCGCGTGTGGATGGCTACTGCCGTGGATGGCGAGACCGCTCCGTTCCACGATACGCGGCAAGAGCGTGGCGATCGCTCAATTCATCGGGCTTGCTGCCGCGTTGTCACCACTGGTGCCCGTTCCCGTCAGTCCTGTCGTGGCGGCGATCACGCTGTCGCTGCTCACCTGGTCCTTTGCGGTGGATATTGCCTGGCTCAAACGTCAGGGCGCTGAACGAACCCGCCCGGCGTGACTCCCGCCGCTGTTGCCCGCATCCAGTTCGTCGGGGGCAGCCGGACTGAACACTTCGAGGAACATCGCTGCCAACGAGTGCATCGGTCCAATCGGAGCACGATGCGGCTCGAGCCCTGATCGGAACCCGCGCTCGACGAAACGATCGAAGATGGGACCACGCCGACCGAAGACATGTACAGGCACGGTCCACGGCTGGTCACGACCGCTGACCGCCGCCGGCGGTTGGTGGTCGCCGATCGCAATCAGCACCATGTTGTCGCGCGGATGGGTTCGAAGGTAGCCGGCGATCGTCGTGTATTCGTAAGCGATCGCACGGACATAGCTCGGCCTGAGATTGGTGAGGTCTGGCACGTCGGCCATCCACCGATCAACATCCGCCTTTTCGAAAGCATCCGATGAGAGCATCCTGGACCAATCGGGTTGATACGGCGCCACCGGTCCAAAGGGTGCGTGGCTCGTGCTCGTGGGAAACACGAGGAACAGAGGTTTCCGCGTGAGGCGATTCCGTTCGAGCGCATCGATCTTCGCCAGGGCGTACTGATCGGGTATCCCCCACCACCCGAACTCCGGACCTGGATACTCCAGCAGATCGCGACCGTAAATCTGATCGTAGTGATAGAACGCGCCCTCAGGCCACGCCTGGCGCATCCCCGGCATCAACGCAACCGTTCGATATCCCCGGCGCGCGAAGTTGGTGATGATCGTCTCGCGGTTCGACGCCATCAACGAGGTGTACGCGTACTGATCGCGGACCTCGACGCCGGAGATCAGGCTCAAATGAGCCAGCCACGATGATGCGCCAAACGTTGGGGACTCGACGTAGGCCGTGACCACTTCGCGGTCGGTCTCCGCAACGGCGGCGCGAAGATCGGCTCGGCTCTGCACGAGACCATCGGCGATCGCTGGCGTCTGGTAGGTCACGGCACCATAGGACTCGACGAACACGAGCAACACGTCCGCACCCTCGAGGTGCGCCAGGCTCTGGTCCAGATTCGGAGAGGGTCCGAGTCGAGGCGCCACGGCACCGGGGCCGAGCATGGCCAGGACAAATCGCGCCTGCCGCATGTACGCCGGCGTCACCGGTTTCGCGAACGACACGATCGCCGACGGTTGCCCCGATAGCTGCTGCGCCCCGAACGCCACGATGAGCGCGATCGCAGTCAAGCCGAGCGCTCGCCGCAGCGGCGGCACCTCGAGCGCGTTCGCAAGCCACTGCAGCGAGAGTCGCGCAATCACGAACATCAGCGCGATGACGGACACGAGCGTCACGAGGGCCACGATGATGAGCCACCACGGCGCCGCGCGTGCGAGCATCGCTGTCACGTTGCCGAGATGCTGCGAGTCCCAGTACAGGTTGAAGTCGCGACCGTAAAGTCCGGGACCGGTGACATCGAGGTAGTGCCCCGCAACCAGGACGACCCACAGACCGGGGAGGGCATAACGCGCGAGTGATCGCGCCCGCCGGTAAGCGATCGCCAGCAGCAGCACACACGCCACGAGCTCGATGGACAGTGCATTGCCCCATCGAATCTTCGGCGTGGGCCAGACGTTCTCGAACGTGAGCGAGGCGTTGAGAGCGACCAGGGAGATCGCCAGCCCTGCCAGGAGGAGCCTCATTCGTCTGGGTGAGAGGGACATCCGCGCTTGAGTGTACGGCGTCTCCGCAAACATCAAACTGGCCTGCCAGTTTCGGAAAGCACCAGCCTGGCTGATCAGCTCGAAGGCGGCCCTCCGGCCCGCCTCGACCCGACGTTCATAGCTCGACCGCAATCAGCAGACAACTATTTGATCGGAAACGACTTGTTGTTCAGAAACGGCTTGCCGCCCGGCGCCGTATTACGACTTGAGTCCCCCTGTCGGGATGGTCAAGCCGGGTTTGCGGGAGCCCCATAGAGTTCGGTATCCTATTTAGCCCGCAGGTTTTCCGGGTTTTCCGCACTTTTGCTTGGTTCTGACTCGATCGGGTCACGCGGAGCGATACATGAAGTTCAGAGCACTTGTCGTGGGCGCCTTGGCGGCGCTGTTAGTCGCCTTCGTTGTCCACGCCCAGTCAGGGCAGCCCCCGTCGGCTCCCGTGACTCCTCCGGCTCAACCGCGAACGGAGCCCTCGCAGCCGGCACGGCCGGCACAACCAGCGGCGCAAGTGGAGCGTCAGGCGGCGGCGACTGCACCGACAGCCCCGGCGATTTCGGTGGATGCGCAGCGCACCTTCCTGAATCAGTACTGCATGGCCTGCCATAGCGAGAAGATGAAGGCGGCCGGGTTGGATTCAGCGCGTCGCCTGACGATGGACGCGCTCGACCCGGCGAACGTCGAGAAGGATCGCGAGAAGTGGGAGTTGGTCGTGCGCAAGGTCCGGGCGGGACAAATGCCGCCGCTGGGCATGAAGCGACCGGAACCCACCGAGTTCAACGCGATCGTCACGGCCTTCGAGAACGAACTCGACCGGACGTCCAGCCCGTTCACCCCGCCGCCTGGACTTCACCGGCTGAATCGCACCGAGTACGCGAACGTCGTACGCGATCTGCTCGACCTGAACGTCGACGCCTCGAAGTATCTGCCGTCGGATGACTCGACCTCGGGGTTCGACAACATCGCCGGCGCGCTGGGCATTTCGTCGACGCAGGTCGAGGCGTATGTCACCGCGGCGCAGAAGATCAGCCGCCTCGCGATGGGCTATCCCGAAGAGCCGACGCTCGTCGTGTACAGGACGCGTGAGGACACGTCGCAGGACTATCACGTCGAAGGGTTGCCATTCGGCACGCGTGGCGGCATGCTCGTGGCTCATACGTTCCCATCCGACGGCGAGTACACGCTGACGGTGACACCGATCTTCGGTGACAACATGTCGCCTACGGGATTCGGCTCCGTCCCGTGTGAGCGGATCGAGATGCTGCTCGACGGCGAGCGGCTGTCGATCATGAACTGGCAGGGCGGCGGGCGGAACACGCCGACCAACTGCGGTCCGCGCGGGGCCGGCGCGGGCGCGAACACCGGCACCGGGACCCAGGCACCGCCGACTGCGGCGGCGGCCGGGTTCGGCTTCAATCGCAACCTGCCGCCGATGCGGGTTCGCTTCAAGACCACGGCCGGCACGCACATGGTGGGCGCGACCTTCCCCGCCACCAACTTCGCGCCGCTGCTCGATCTCGACAAGCACTTCATGCGATCGACGGTGCAGACCGGGCCGACTCCGGGCTACACGTTCTTCCCGCACGTGGGAACGATCCGCATCGAAGGGCCTTTCGATGCCACCCCCGCGAAGGACTCCCCGAGCCGGCGCAAGATCTTCGTCTGCACGCCGAAGACCACGGCCGAAGAGACCGCCTGCGCGCGGAAGATCATCTCCAACCTCGCGATGTACGGGTTCCGCCGACCGACGACGCCCGCCGACGTCAACGTGTTGATGGACTTCTACGAGTTCGGTCGCAAGGAGAAGGACTTCGACCAGGGCATTGAGATGGCGCTCGCGCGCATCCTCGCGTCGCCGCAGTTCATCTACCGCATCGAGGAACAGCTGGTCGGAAATCGCCCGGGACAGGCCTACCGCATCAGCGACATCGATTTGGCGTCGCGGCTCTCGTTCTTCCTGTGGAGCACCGCGCCTGACGAGGAACTGCTGAAAGTCGCGGCGGCCGGACGGTTGAACGAGCCGGTGATGCTCGAGCGCCAGGTGCGCCGCATGCTGCGCGATCCCAGGGCGATCGCGCTGGCCGACAACTTCGCAGGGCAGTGGCTGAATCTCCGCGCGCTCGACGCGACCAACCCGCTCCCGCTGATCTACCCGGACTTCGACGATCCGCTGCGCCAGGCGATGCGGCGCGAAGTGGAACTGATGTTCGACACCATCGTGCGTGAAGATCGCAGCGTGGTGGACCTGCTCAACGCCGACTACACGTTCGTCAACGAGCGCCTGGCCAAGCACTACGGGATCAAGAACATCACCGGAAGTCAGTTCCGGCGCGTCGCGCTCGGGCCGGACATGGAAGCGCGCCGAGGCCTGCTCGGTAAGGGCGCCTTCCTCGCGACCAGTTCAAAGCCTGACCGCACGTCGCCGGTCACACGCGGAAAGTGGATCATGACGAACATGCTCGGCATGAGCCCGCCGAATCCGCCAGCCGACGTGCCGCCATTGCCGCCGCGTGCCGCCGACCAGAACGCGAAAGAGCCGACCATGCGCAAGAAGATGGAAGACCATCGCGTGCGCCCCGACTGCGTTCAGTGCCATCGATTGATGGATCCGCTCGGGTTCGCGCTCGAGAACTTCGACGCAATCGGGTACTGGCGCCTACAGGACGAGGGCACCCCGGTCGATCCGTCGACTCAGCTCTTCGACAACACCAAGGTGGCGAGCGCGGTGCAATTGAGCCGATGGCTGTCGGACAACTACGACGATCAGTTCGTCACGGTTGCCACCGAGAAGCTGCTGACCTACGCGCTCGGGCGCGGCGTCGAGTATCGCGACATGCCGCTCGTGCGCCAGATCGCCCGCGACGTGACCGCCAACAAGGGGCGGTTCTCGTCGATGGTGCTCGGCGTCGTCAAGAGCCGTCCGTTCCAGATGAATACCGTTGTCGAACAGGTCAATTCCACGGCAAGTGCGCAGACAACCTCGCCGACCAAGGGAGTCAATTGAACCATGTCGTTCATCACGAAGAGGCACATTCCGCGGCGTACATTCCTCAAGGGAACCGGCGTTACCCTCGCCCTCCCACTGCTCGATTCGATGCTGCCCGCCAGCACCGCGCTGGCGCAGACGGTAGCCGGGCAAACGAAGAGCCGCTTCGTCGGCGTCTTCTTCCCGCACGGCATGGGGCCCGGGCACTGGGAACCCGAGGTCGAGGGTGCGCTGCCTGACAAGCTGCCTTACATTCTCGAATCGCTCGAGAAAGTGAAGGACCAGACGGTCGTGCTGAATGGAATGTGGTCCCAGTCCGCCGAACCGCCAGAGGGAACGACCGGTTCGGATCACTGGGTAGCCGCTGCGTTCCTGACCGCGATCAAGCCGCGGAAGACCGCCGGCTCCGATGCCACCGTCGGCAGTGCGACAATCGACCAGCTCATCGCGCAGAAGATCGGACAGGAAACGCTGCTCCCATCGCTGCAGCTGGCGTGTGAGGATCCGAACTCGAGCTCGAGCAACTGCGGTGAAGGCTACAGCTGCTCGTACACCAACTCGATTTCGTGGGTGGAGTTGCCGACTCCGCACGAGGAAAAAACTCCAAGGACCAGCCCGCTCCCGATGGAGCTCAACCCGCAGGTCGTGTTCGAGCGCCTTTTCGGCAGCGGCTCGACCCCGGAACTTCGCGCGCAGCGGATGAAACAGAGCCAGAGCATCCTCGACTCGCTGGTGCAGGAGCTCGCGACTCTTCGCAAGCAGCTCGGACCTGGTGACGTTCAGACCGTCAACCAGTACACCGACGAGATTCGAGAGATCGAGCGCCGTATCCAGATCGCCTCGAAGGCCAGCGGTGAAGTGCCCGAGCTCGATCTGCCCCCCGGAATCCCGGAGCAGTTCGACGAGCACATCCGACTGCATTGGGACATGGTCGCGACCGCGTTCAAGGCCGACATCACGCGTGTGGCAACGCTCCTCGGCGCGCGCGACCTCACAGGGCGTGTGTATCCCTTCCCGAAGAGCGACCTCTTCCCAGAAGGCGGGAGCAGCGTCAGCTTCCACGGCGGGTCACACCACCAGGACGACCCCGTGCAGATCCGCCGGTTTGCGACACTCAATCGCTATCACGTGTCGACGATGGCGTATCTCGCGAACAAGCTGAAGTCGATTCCCGATGGCGACGGCACCCTGCTCGATCGCTCGCTGATTCTCTATGGTTCCAACATGGGGAACTCGAATCAGCACCAGCACTACGATGTGGCCCACATGCTCGTGGGTGGCGCAAACGGGAAGCTCAAGGGGAATCGACACCTGAAGTACGACCGAAAGACGGTCACGACTGGCAACCTCCTTCTCAGCGTGATGGACATGTTCGACGTCACCAGGGAGAAGCAGGGAGATAGCAGCGGTCGTCTTCCCAAACTGGTTTAGGCATCGGAGCGGAGCAACATGCGTACTACGCGTGCGGTCGGGTGTGTCGCTCTGTTGTGGGTGCTCATCGCCACCATCGCGTCCGGAGCGGGCAGCGATGTGGCGGACGCCGCACAGCGGGGCGACCGAGCAGCAGTTCAGAAGCTGATTCATGGGAAGGTGGATGTCAACGCACCGCAGGTCGATGGTGCGACGGCCGTGCACTGGGCCGTGTATCGTGCGGACGATCAGCTCCTCGATCTGCTGATTCGCGCTGGCGCCGATGTCAAGGCTGCCAATCGCGAAGGCGCCACGCCGCTGGCGATGGCATCGCTTTACGGCAACGCCGGGATGATCGATCGGCTCATCAAGGCGGGCGCCGATGCGAAACAGCGCGGGCCGAATGGCGAGACGATGGTCATGTTCGCGGCGCGCAACGGTAACCCGAAGGCGGTGACGGTGCTGCTCGAAGCGGGCGCCGACGTCAACGCACGCGAGACCGTTCGTGGCACGACGGCGCTGATGTGGGCGGTCGAGCAGAAACATCCCGAGGCCGTAAAGGTGCTCCTCGCCGCAGGTGCGGATCCGAGCGCGAAGTCGGCGGGTGCGGGCCTACCACGCAACTACATCGCGCCGCGCCTCAACCAGAGGGCGGTGCTGCTGGCGCAGGACCGTCGTCGGCGTGCAGCCGCCGCAGGCATCACCTACGAAGAACAGCTCGTTCGCGATCAAAAGTCGGGCGTTGAGGTTGGTGGACAGCGAGGCCTCGGTACGCCACTTGGCCCGGACGGGGAACCGCTGACGCAGCAGCCGGGACGCCAGGGTGGCGCCGGCGCGGCACCTGCTCAAGCGCAGCCACCAGCGGCGCCTGCAGCACCAGCACCGCAAGCTCCGGCTCCGCAGGCTCCCGCGCCGCAAGCACCGGCTGCACAGGCACCGGCTGCTGCCGCAGCGCCGGCCGGTCAGGCGACGGCGCAGCCCGCCGCGGGTAACGCGGGGCGAGGTCGAGGCCGCGCGGCCGGACAGGGAGGAACAGCCCAGGCTGAACCAGATGCCGATGATGACAACGAGGTCGTGGTTGCGGGTCTCGTCGGGAGCGGAGGCGGTGGCCTGACACCGCTGGTCTTCGCAGCACGCGAAGGAGACATCGAGTCGGCGCAGTTGCTGCTCGATGCCGGTGCGCAGATCAATCAGGTGACCGAGTATGGCTGGACGCCGCTGCTGACGGCAGTCAACAACCGCAACTACCGGGTTGCGGCGATGCTGCTCGAGCGCGGTGCCGATCCCAATCTCGCCAACAAGGGCGGCTGGACGCCGCTCTACCTGGCCACCGACAACCGCAACATCGAAGGCGGCGACTACCCGGTCCCCAAGGGGGACATGGACCACCTCGAGATCATTGCGCGCCTTCTCGAGAAGGGCGCCAATCCCAATCAGAAGATCAAAGACAACACGCTGACCCGCACGATCTTCACGATGCAGTGGTTCTTCGAGGATGGCGCGACCCCGTTCATCCGGGCCGCACAATCGAGCGACACGGCTTTGATGCAGCTGCTGCTGAAATACAAGGCCGATCCGCAGGCGACGACCGTGAACGGCGACAACGCCTTGACCGCGTCGGGTGGCATCGGCTGGGTTGAAGGTGTGACCTACGAGCGCTCGGCGAAAGAGAACTTCGAGGCGATGAAGATGCTGCTCGACCTCGGGCTCGATCCGAACCACGCAAACAACGAGGGGCGGACCGCGCTGATGGGGGCAGCGATGAAGGGGCGACCTGATGTGATCCAGATGCTCGTGGACCGCGGCGCGAATCTGGCGACGTTTGACAAGGGCAACCGCGACACTGACAAGGTGTCGTCCGCAGCAGCCGGCAAGACGTGACAGGCCGTCGACTACGCCGAAGGGCTCGTGCGCGTGGGCGTGCAGTCCGCGGTCGTGCGACCGGAAGCCGCATCCCTCATTCGCAAGCTGATGGCCGAACGCAACATTCCGGCGCCGCCCATCGATCGCTCGATCCTCTCGGTCTGCGTCGTCGCGCTCTGCCAGGGCACGAGCCCGTAGTTGCTTCCGCACTCCGTAGGCCTGGTCTTGTTCTTTAGACCCGGCGGGTCCACAAATAAGGACCCGCCCTACGATGCGAGTCGCTCTACTCGATTCCGAAATTCCTCGACAGGTAGGCGTGCACGCGCGCGAACTCTTCGTCGTTCAGTTGCGCGCCCTCGTTCAGCATCGAGACGAGCAGCTCTTCCCACTCTTCCGGTGAACGGCGATTCTCCTTGATGCGGTAGAGGTCGTGGCACTGCGTGCACGTGTTGAGGATCACTTCCTTGCCCGGCCCATCGGGCATTGGGCCGTGTGTCCGCACGAGGTACTCAACCAGGGTCGGAACGTCTTCCTTGGCAAGCTTGGCGCCCTTGTCGATCTCCTGCGAGATGCGCTTCATCCAACCGTCGGCATCCATCGCCTGCACCTGGATGACACGAACGCTGTGGCAGTCCTGGCAGGCAGCGTTCATCAGGCGCTCGCCGGGATCAGCGTCCTGTGCGCCGCCGGTACTCACGACGGCCAGCACGAGCGCTAGTGCCGAGCCCGCAACACACACCACCACGCCTCGAGACATACGTTAATGTTACCAAGTCCCACCGGACGAGACAGCTCACACATGACCTGTAAAGTCATCGGGGCGTTGGCCGCATTCCTTTGGATCGCGGCGCTGGCTTCAGCACAGCTCACCAACTCGATCGTCGAACCGAGCCATCCCGCGATCGGCTACCCGGGCGCCTCCTCGGATCGCGTCGCGCAACTGAACCAGAGACTCCAGTCGGGTGAAGTCACGCTCCAGTTCGAGGAACGCACCGGCTATCTGCGATCGCTCCTTGGCGCGCTCGACATCCCGGTTGAAACACAGATCGCGCTGTTCTCGGGAACCAGTCTGCAGGGGCGGCTCGTTAGCGCGAGGAATCCCAGGACGATCTTCTTCAACGACTCGACTACGGTCGCATGGATGGCGGGCGGGTTCATCGAGATCGCGTCGCTCGATCCTCGCCTGGGCGCGATCTTCTACGTCCTGCCGCAGGCAGCGACGCCGTCGCCACAACTGGCACGCGATACCCGCTGCCTGCAGTGCCACTATGCGGCTGCGACGCTTGGGGTACCGGGCTTTCTGGTGCGGAGCATCCCGAGCTCACGAGACGGAATGATCCTTCCCTGGCTCGGAAATTACACGACCGACCATCGCAGCCCACTGTCGGAACGCTGGGGAGGCTGGTACGTGACCGGGCGGGGAGGCGGCCGCCACCTCGGCAACGCGCCGATTGCCGACCGAACTCTTCAGAGTTTCCGCGTCGAGGATGCGAACCTCAATGTCGCATCGCTTGCGGATCGATTCGACACTCGTGGGTACTTGTCGCCGTACAGCGACATCGCCGCGCTCCTGGTCTTCGATCATCAGATGCGGATGATGAACCTGCTCACACGTCTTGGCTGGGAGGCCAGAATCCTCGAGCACGAGCGTCGTCTCACTGCGACGTCGCTCGAGGGGATCCTCACAGAGGTCGTCGACTACTTGTTGTTCGTCGATGAGACTCCGATCGATCCCGTGCGCGGCTCATCGGTGTTTGCGCAGCGATTCAGCGCGCGCGGACCGCGGGACGGCAAGGGGCGCTCACTGCGCGATCTCGATCTCGAGCGGCGGCTGTTTCGGTATCCGTGCAGCTACATGATTTATTCGGACGCGTTCGTCGCGCTGCCGGACTCCGTCAGGGGCGCGCTGTATGAACGGCTCTGGAAAATCCTGTCGGGGAGTGACACGTCGCCGAAGTATGCAAAGCTCGCTGCGTCGGACCGTCGGGCGATCGTGGAGATCCTGCGCGACACGAAGACGGACTTGCCGAGTGTCTTTCGATCGGCTCGATACTGAGCGTCAGCCCTCGCCCGTGCCCACCGTCAGCGGCGGCAACGCGAACGGACGCTGAAGCACCGGATAGATTGAGCCAAGGAGACTCGCGCCCGCGAGCGCACCGGCAAGCGCCGCCAGCGCGTAGATCTTGCCTTCGCCGATGTTGACCAGGATTGGGCCCGGACACATGCCGGTGATTGACCATCCGATGCCGAACAACGCCCCGCCTGCGACATTCCCGCGATGCAGTGGTTTCAAGTCGATCGAGATACGACGCCCGAGGATCGTCCGGCCTCGTTTCTTGATCACCCAGATCCCGGGAGCGCCGACGAGTACCGCCACGGCGATGATGCCGTAGAGCTGAAACTCGGTAAACAGGAACATGCCCTGAATGAAGTCGTAATCAGCAGCGCCGGACCGGCTCAGGATGAACCCGAACACCGTGCCGAGCACGAGATAGAACCGCGTCACTGGCCGACCAGTGGAAACAGGACGCGGTAGATGACGTGTGTCGTCACGATCCCGGCGGCCATGAAGCTGACGGTCGATATGAGACTCGGCATCTCGAGGTTCGCCAGCCCGAAGATGCCGTGTCCACTCGTACAGCCACCGGCGAGCCGGGTTCCGAAGCCGCTGAACAGTCCGCCGACGAACATCCACGCGAGCTTACCGGCAGGACCAAGGCCAATCGCGGAATCGAACATGCCGAGCGCCCACGAGGGCTCCCAGCCGCCGCCCAGCACGGCGGAGAGGACGCCGCCAAGCACCAGGCCCACCAGCAGCGGAAGACGCCACTCTCGACCGGAAAGGATCGCCGGGCGCTTGAAGTACTGAGCGGGCAGCGCGAGGCTGCAGACGTCTTCGAAGCCGGTCGACACACCAAGACGATGGCTGCCCAGGAACAGCAGCGCCAGCATGACGGCGATTCCGATGCCGGCCACTGCCCAGTGCATCGGCTCGAGATCGTGAAGGATCAACGGCATGCGCTACTGGACAACCTCGCATTCGCCGTAGTTCTGCGACACCGATGGCTCGGCCACGAAACGGCCGACTTTCATTTCCAGATAGCCGTGCCGCGAGTGCACCGCCTTGAGCTTCTTCGGGGATGCTTCCTGCGAAAACACCGTCGTCACGTTCAGCTGCCCGACGGCGCTTTCGACAAAGTAGAGGCTCCATCCGGACAGCACGGCCGTGACATAGGCGCGCCCAGCCGTTCCCATGAACTCCGCGGTCGCATCCTGGACATCAATGTTGGTGATTTCGAAGCGCATATCCTGCGTTTTTGTCTGAGCCTGTGGGGCACCCTCTTTCCACGACGCTGATGTCGCCGCTGGAAACTGGCACTTCAGCCCTTTGACCAGAGTCAGCGGGTTTGGTGGTTCCGCAGCGGT
>JAICEG010000033.1 GCA_025924295.1 Vicinamibacteria bacterium | reverse complement strand
GATCGGGTTGTATGCCGTCATCGCGGCGTCGGTGCGGCAGCGTTATGCCGAGATCGGCATTCGCCTGGCATTTGGCGCCAGTCCCGCGGACGTGCGCGGCATGGTCGTGCGTGAAGGGATGCTGCTGGCGGGCGGAGGGGCGGCCATCGGGCTGGCGCTGGCCCTCGTCGCGACGCAATTCCTGCGCAGCCTTCTGTATGAGGTGAATCCGCTCGACCCCGCGTCGCTGCTGATGGCCACGCTTCTGCTGCTTGGTGCGGCGGTTGTGGCCTCTTACCTGCCGGCGCGAACGGCGGCGCGCATGGATCCGATCGCTGCACTCAGCGACCGTTAGGTGGGTCCCGCGTCCGTGGTCCTTACTCGTGCTGCAGAGCGATCAACGGATCGATGCGCGACGCGCGTCGGGCGGGTATGGCACAGGCAAGGGTCGCCACCGCCAGCAGTAGAAGCGACGCAGTTCCGGCCGCCAGGAGATAATCGGGCCGGAAGCCGTAGAACAACGTGGTCATCAGGCGCGCCGCGATGAGCGCCACAGCCGCACCGACTCCAAGCCCGGCCAGCGTCAACGCCAGGCCACGGCGGGTGAACACGTGCATGATGTCGGCGGAGTCCGCGCCCAGGGCCATGCGCACGCCGATCTCATTGGTGCGTTGAGTCACGGCGTACGACAGCACGCCATACAACCCGAGCGAGGCCAGCAGCAGCGCGAGCAGCGCGAACGCGCCGAGCAGCATCGTATTCTGCGACGGGACCGACAGCTGGCGAGTCACGATGTCGTCGATGGTCTGCACGCGCGCAACGGGCTGGTTCTTGTCCACGGACCAGATGGCGTGCCGGACCGCGGCAACGATCGCGGCGGGCTCGACCGACGTTCGAATCACGATGCCGCTCGGCTGGTCCCAGCTCTGGTCTGCCTGTTCGTGCACGCGGTAGATCGTCGGCCTCAGTTCTTCGGCCACGCCGCGATCGCGAATCTCCTTCGCGACCCCGACGATCGTGTACCAGTACGCCTTCGGCCCGAAGGTGCCGAACTGGAATCGCTCGCCGAGCGGTGATCGGCCGGGGAAATGGCGATCGGCGAAGCTTTCGTTGACGATCGCTGCGGGAGCGTCCGAATATCGGTCCGATGTGCCGAAGAAGCGGCCTTCGCGCAACTGTGCGCCGAGGGTAGGGAAATAACCGCTCGTCACGACGCGCGAGAGCGCGACCTGATCTCGGGCTTCAGCCCTGGTCTGGCTCGCGAGACGATAGAACGTCGCCTGATCGTTGACGGTCAATGGAACGCGGGAGATCGCGCCCGCGCTCACGACGCCGGGAACGGCGCGGATCTGTTCCAGTTGCGCGTTGACGAATGCCACTCGTCTGTCGAACTCGGGATAGCGGAACAGCGGAGTGACCAGCGTGAGTACACGGTCGCCGCGGATACCCAGATCGAGCTGTCGCAGATGTTGAAACGTCTGCAGCAGCAGGCCGCCAACTGCCAGCAGAGCGACTGCCAGCGCCGTCTCGAGCACGATGAGCGAATGCTGGAATCGGTGGCTGCGCGGGCCTGAACTGCCGCGTCCGCCGTCGCGCAGTCCCTCGTGGAGAGCGATCCGCGACCCGCTCACCGCGGGCACGAGTCCGAACGTCAGGGCGGCAGCGAGAGCGACGGCGGCGCAAAACGCGAGCATGCGCCAGTCGAGCGTCAGTCGGACGGCGGCCATCGTCTCCGGCACCAACGTCTCGAGAAACCGCATGACCGGCACGGCGATCACCAGCCCGGCCAGGGCGCCCAGGGCCGACAGCACGAGGCTCTCGATGAGGAACTGCGTGATCAATCGACGCCGGCCCGCGCCGATCGCTGCGCGCACGGTGATTTCGCGGCGGCGCGAGGTTCCGCGCGCCATCAGCAGATTCGCGAGGTTGACGCAGGCGATCAGCAGGACCGCCGCCGTGGCCGCGAGCAGCACGATGAGCGACGTGTAGGTCTTGCCCGCCAGTTCCTCCCGGAGCGGCGTCACCGCGGCCGAACGCGGCATCATCAGATTCTCGGCAGAGAGACGCAGGCTCAGTGCCGCCATCTCTTCCCCTGCCTGTTCGATCGTCACACTGGGCTTGAGCCTGGCGACGATGTGCACGTCGTGCCAGCCCCAGTGTCTCAACATCTCGGGTGGGAAGCTGGTCGGCATCCAGACGTCGATATCGCGTGCCGGCATGAAGTAGAACTCGCGTGGCATCACGCCGACCACCTCGTACGGCTTGTCGTTGAGCGTGATCGTGCGGCCGACCGCGTCGGGCGCGGCGCCAAAGCGCCGTAGCCAGAGCCCGTGGCTGATCACGACGACTCGATTGCCGCGCGCGTCTTCCTCTTCGGTGAAGACTCGTCCAAGCAGCGGTCGCGCACCGAGGACGCTCCAGAAATTACCGGTGACCTTGCGGGCCGGGAGCTCTTCGGGCTCGCCGTCGCCGGAGAGCGCCGCGTCTCCTGGCTGGCTCGCCGCCATGTCGGTGAACACGGTGTTGTGGCGCCGCCACTCGGACCACTCGGCTGGCGTGGAAAAGAAGCGGTCCGAGTCACCGACCCGGCTGTTGTCGTCCCAGACCATGACGAGATCGCCGGCGTCGGCGTATGGCAGCGGGCGAATCAGCACGGCATCGACGGCGCTGAACATCGCCGTGTTGACGCCGATGCCGAGCGCCAGGGTCGCGATGGCAATGAGTGAAAACACCGGATTGCGGCGGATCTGCCGCCACGCGAATCGGACGTCGCGCCCGAGCGCGTCGAGCCACGGCAGCCCCCGCTGATCGCGCAGCGCGTCCATCGCGTGCATCTGGCTGCCGGCGGCGACGGCGGCAGTGCGCGCGGCGGCATCGGGCGCAAGGCCGCGTCGTCGTGCTTCTTCGACGGCGAGCTCGGCGTGCAGCCGCAGTTCTTCCTTCAGGTCATCCTCGAGCCGGCGTCGGGTCAACGTTCCCCAGAGCCGAACCACCCACTCGCGAAGAATGCGCATGTGGCCTTGCGGGTCATGCCGGACCATGGAGCAGCGCCTGGATGATGCCCGCCATCCGGTCCCACGCCTGCTTTTCCTTGGCCAGCTGACGACGGCCGGCGGCGGTGAGGGCGTAGAACCGTGCCTTGCGGTTGGCCTCGGTCGTGCCCCACGCGCCGCGGAGCAGACCGCGTTGCTCCAGCCGCATCAATGCGGGGTAGAGCGTCCCCATGTTGAGCTGCAGTGCACCGTTCGACACCTGCTCGAGGCGGGCGGCGATGGCGTAGCCATGGAGCGCGCCGAGCGTGTCGAGGGTCTGGAGCACCATCAGGTCGAGCGTGCCCTGCAGGACATCGGTCTTGGATGGTTCTCTATTAGACACGCCAATGGAATACCACGGTGAGTATTAGGACGTCAAATGGAGCCGGCGCCGCGGCTCGGTGGGGCGGGACATCCGGGGCTCGGGAGTCGTGGCGACTCCCGAGCCCCAGACGACATCAGAAGATGAACTTCACGCTGAACTGTCCCTGCAGTCCGGGGTTGAAGAGGTCTTCCAGCCCGTACCGAGGATCGTACGCCGCAGCGCCTTCCTGCGTCGCGAGGATCAGCGCGTTGTAGTCGTAGCCGGCCGCCAGGTTGACCTCCGAGAAGTCGATCGCGTCGGCGGCGCGTGTCTGCCCACCCGCAGGGGCTCCTTTGTTCAGGTAGTTGAAGAGGTGCGTGGTGGTCTTCTGGTTGAACAGGTTCTGAACGTTCAACTCCAAGCGCAGGCGCTTCCGGTCTGCCAGTGACAACTCGTGCGAGACGAGCAGATCCGTTCGCGTGAGGACCGGCGTGCGTCCCATGTCACCGCGCCCGTTGACCATGGGCGCGTACTGATCCTGCCCGACGACGTAGGTCGTGATCGGCGTCCCGCTGCCGCCGTAGAAGAAGGCGCCCACCTGGGTGCCGATGTTGAATTGATACGCGCCGTACAGCTTCACGACATGCGGACGATCGGTGGCCAGGCGGCCGCGCGGATCGAGGTTGCCGTTCGAGTCCCAGAGGACCTGATCGATGTCCCAGCCGATATGCGCGTTGCTCCCGGGCCTGGCGATCGTCCCCACCTGCTGCTGCGCGTTGTTCGACGTGACGCCGGTCGTCGGCGTCTGGATCTCATCCGAGTTCGCCGTGCCGGAGTAGTTGCCGTACAAGCGGCTCCAGGTGTAGTTCGCGCTGCCGAACCAGTTGTTCGAGAAGCGCCGCTCGAGCGTCACTTCGACCGCGTCGAACTGTCGCTTCGCTCTCGGCGTGGGGAACGGCTCCGTGTTGTGGTAAGCGGGCGGCGTGATGGTGTTTCGCCCTTCGCCCGGGTTGCCGATCACGTAGACGCTGTCGCCGTCCACGATCGAGCCCATGTCCTCGATGGTTCGTCCGAGATTGTTGTGAATGTAGTGAAGGCCGAGCGCCATCGTGCCGCTCAACTGAAGGTCCACGCCGCCGTTGAAGCTGTCCTGGTACATCGGCTTGATGTCCGGATCGGTGTTGCGGATGAAGGTCTGGCGCAGATCCCGGAAGCCGGTGGCGCTGCCCCAGAGATCGCGTCCTGGCATGTTGTTCAGATTGAGGCTGCCGATGTCGAGCGTGTCGAGCGAGCGGTAATAGATGTGCCAGAGATCGCCGCCAAACGACCCGCGCGCGATCTCGTACTTCGTCCAGTCGTAGTACCGGCCCCAGCTCGCGAACGCCTTCACGCGCCCGTCGCCGCGCACGTCATAGGTGGCACCCAGACGAGGAGCCAGCTTGTCGCCAAAGCCGAACTCGAAGGCGTATTCGGCGATGTCGGGACGGAAGGTCGGGATCTTCTCATTCTCGGTGCGGATACCGAGGTTCAGCGTCAGTCGCGGACCGACCTGCCACGTGTCCTGCACGTACAGATTCTGGATGTTGGCGTTGACGGCGCCGCGCGTGCCCTGGTCGTTGACCGTGTAGTAGCCGTACTGGCCAGTTCCGGTCTGGCCGGTGACAGTACTGCGGAACGACTGGCCCCAGTACAGGTACACGTAGCCTCCGGGGTACGCCACGTCGACGTCGTTGACCGATCGCCGTATGCCCCAGCCACCCTTGAGCAGGTGAGAGCCAGCGCGGTTGAAGGCGTGGTTGTAATCGAGCTGGAAGAACCCCTGCGTGGTCTTGTCCTGGTTGGCAATCAGGATGCGCGGGGTGTTGATCGTGTTGGTCGGTCCCTGGAGGCTCGGAGGAACGCCGGGCACGTTGAAGTTGGGTTGCTGGTACGTGTAGCTGGTCGTGAGCGGTACACCCGTGTCCTTGTAGTTGTCGTAGAAGTATCCGCCTCGCACGCTCACGTAGGCGGCGTTGGACACCGACACGTCAACGTTTCCGCCGACGTTGGTCTGATCGGTCTCGAACCCTCGTGTCCTGTTGGCTTCGTTCGCGGCCGACGACGAGGTGATGAAGTCGGGCCCGATGTAGTCGTACGAGGGCAGGCGGCCGGTCGAACGGGTCGGCGTCATGAGCACGCTGCCGTTGGCAGTGAGCCGTCCGGCTGAATACGTCACCTTCCCGAACCCTTGCCACGCGGTCTGGTCCTGATCGATCGTGCCCGGCTCGGTGCCCGACGAGAACATGTAGTCGTTGCTCCTCCGAACGATGCGCGGCGAGATCGAGCCGAAGAAGAAGAGTCGATTCCTCACGATCGGGCCGCCGAACGAACCGCCGAACTCGCTCTGGTTGTCCGCCTGCTTGTTATCCTGGAAGTAGCCGACGGTCGTCAGATCATCCGGGTTGAGCACCAGGCGCTTGACCGGCGAGGCGCTGAGCGCGTTGCCGATGTAGTAGTAGTGGGCTTCCCCCGTATAGATGTTGCCGCCCGATTTCGTGACGGCGCTGATCACGCCCCCGAGGGCCCCGCCGTACTCGGCGTCGATGCCGCCGGTCTTGACCTGTACTTCCTGCAGGTATTCGAATACCGTGTTCTGTCGTGAACTCCCGTAGATCAGGCTGTTGGTCGCCACCCCATCGATCGTGAAGACGTTCTCGGCACTGCTGGCGCCGTTGACCTGGAAGCCGCCTTCGATCTCCCCGGCGTTCACGCCGGGTGCGGCCAGCGCGATGCTCTGGAAACTGCGGCCCTTCGGCAGACGGTCGATCTCTTCAGAGGTGACGTTGTGCGCCAGCGTCACGCTCGCCAGATCGAGCTGCTTCGTGGCTTCTGCCGTGACGTTCACCACTTCACTCACGACGCCAGGCTGCAGGCGGGCGTCGGCGGTCAGTGTTCTGCCGAGCAGGACGATGAGATCGTCGACGACAACTCTCTGGAAGCCTTGCAGCTCAATCGCGACCGAGTAGCGGCCCGGATTCAGATCGGGGATGCGGTACACGCCTTCCGTGTCGGTCACGACGACCCGCTCTGCGCCGGTCTCCTTGTTCGTGGCGGTGACCGTTGCGCCGGGCACAGCCGCTTCAGTCGAATCAGTGACGGTGCCAGTGACGCTGCCGAATCGTTCCTGCGCGTCGAGCGTGCAGGCCATCAACACCATGAGCAGCGCGGCGACATGTCCGATGATGCGTCTCGCCATGGTTCACACTCCTCCCTCGGCGTCGCGCGCGCCGGGTTGAACGGGGAACTACCCCAAGGAAGCGTGATAGGAGAGAAACGTGCCGCTGTGACGAGTGACGAGAGCGCCGTCGATGGTGATGAGACGACTCGTGTGCGTGGTCAACGCGTGGACGAGTGGCAGTGTCGTACAGACATTTGGACGAAATTCAGAAAACTGAATCCACCGGGATGCATCTGGCACCCGAAATCACTGCTTCGACCACGTATCACCGCGGTGGAAACAGCAGTAACGCAGCAGTCGCCGGCGAGGGCGCTATCCAGTCTGCTTATCGGCTGACTGAAGGACCTGCAGGTAGGTGCCAAGCAGGATGAGCCCGGAGATCCCGTCGTAGATGCCCATCGGAACGAATCCGTCACCCTGGCTGAAGAAGAAGAGCGCAAAGCCGATGCGGATTCCGATGCCACACCAGTTCGGCCATCGATGCGTCCGCGGATCTCGATAGCCTGGCAAGTAGAGAAAGTTGATCGCCCACAACTGAGCGCCCCAGTGACGCGGCCACGTGCTCGGCACTGCGTCCGGTTGCCCGAGCAGGCTCGTGAACGTGTCGGGAGACACGAAGATCCACAGCCCGACCACCAGGTTCAGCACGATGCTGAGCATCAGACAGAGTCGATATCGCTTGAGAGCGCTCATATTGTGAAAGCGGGAGGTCGTGGATTCGCGGCCGCGCCTGCATTGTGATCACCCTGATTGCCGAGTGTCAACGAGAAGGCGCACGGGTCGCCCACGCCCTGCCGCGTCCACGATCAGGGCTGGTCCGGGGGCGGCGGGCTCCTCCGCTCAGGGGTCAGCGGCTCCGGATGCAGGATGATCGTGCGCGCCGGTGCACAGGTGCTGCGGCGTGCGCCACCCGGTCTGAGTGCATTGAGTTGTTCGGCGCTGACACCCGGGCGCGTGAAGGCCTCGGCGCCCACGCCGGCTCGCCGGAACTGTGACGCGCTCACGCCGGGATGATTCGGGCGGGCCGGTTGAGACGACGGGGGGCACGCCGGTGGTCCGCCGGCCGGCGCCGGCGCTCCGCTCGTCGGGTTGTTCGGCGTGTTCGGCAACGATGGCGTGCTCGCTGTCCGGTCGGTATTCGGGTTATTGGACGTCGGCCTCGGCGCTGACGGGCCGAACAGTTGTTCCGGCGTGTACGATGCTGGCTTCTGAGGTGAATTCGACTCGACCGCCGGCGTCGATGGTGACGCTGGACTCTGCTCCTGCGCGAACGCGGCAGAGTTGATCGAACCAAGCACGGCCACGACGAGTAAACCTGAACCTTTCATGGATCCTTTAGAGAAGGACGACGAGCAAGGACCAAAGGACGCGATCAGCAACAGCCGGACCAGCAGGAACCGCGCACTATAATTGCGGCGATGGAGCGCCCGGCTTGATCCAGTTTGCACGCGCGATGGTCGTTGCAGCTCTTGTGAGTGCAGCAGTGCTGACGGCGGCGAACTGCCGGGGTGAAACGCCGCAGGACTCAGCCGCTATGGATGTCGAGGCCGCGACCAAAGAAACCGAGGCATGGCGTGCAAAGCACGAGGCCGACTATCGGCGTGACTGGGTCACGATTGCCGGGCTGCATTTCCTCGAGCCTGGATCTCACTCGGCCGGCAGCGCTCGCTCCAACGACATCGTCTTGCCTGCATCGGTGCCCCCGGTGATGGGGAGGTTCGTGCTTGCGAACGATGTCGTTCGCTTCGAGCCGGAGTCCGGGGTCGCCGTGTCGATCGAGGGGCAGCCTGTCACCGCGCCGATCGATCTGGCCGACGATGGCGAGCCGAAGGCCGACATCCTTTCCGTCGCCGACGTTCGTGTCGTCGTCCACCGGAGTGGCGAACGGAAGTCGCTCCGCGTGTGGGATCCCGATGGCGAGCTGGCGCGCGGGTTCCTGGGCTTCACGTGGTTCCCGATCCAGATGGATTACCGCGTGACGGGCCGCTTCATCCCGGATGCGGAGCCGCGCGAGATGCAGGTCGTGAACACCTTCGGCGATCTCGACACCTTCAAGACAGAGGGCGTGGTCGAGTTCATGCTGCGCGGGCAGAAACTTCGGCTGCGGCCGTTTACGACGCGGCCGAAGCGCTTCTACTTCGTCTTTCGCGACGCGTCTGCGGGACAGGAGACCTACGAGGCGGCCCGCTTTGTGTACTCAGATCTCCGAGATGACGGAACGACGATTCTCGACTTCAACCAGGCCTACAACCCGCCGTGCGCGTTCAACCCCTACACGACCTGCCCGATTCCACTTCCCGAGAATCGCCTTGGCGTGAAGGTCCTCGCCGGTGAACGTGCATATCCGGTGCATCCGGTGCTGCCGGAGTCGTAGCGCGCCCTCGAACCTACTGACCCCTGAAATAGTCGACGTACACGAGCGGCTGGTTCGTCTCCCATGGACGATAGTCGTTGCTGAAGTCGATGCGGTCGCCGAGCGGCGGATGGCTGGCGCGCCACCATTTGTAGAGGCGACCGGGTCGGGGCATCCCGAGATTCTCCTGCTGCAGCTTCACGAACGCTGTTGCCGCCGCATAGTTGTCCTGCGTGATCTCGAGGCCAAAACGATCGGCTTCGTGCTCGAAGTGACGCTGAACCGCAAGCGCCACCGGCGTGACGACGAGCGATGCGAGGCTGAAGAGCACGATGATGAGCGGCAGCGAGGCTACATCTGACAGCTCACTGAATCCGAACCGGTCGCGATACCTGGCGATCATCCAGCCCGATGTCCGATGCACGGCGTAGAGCGCGCCGATGATGAGGGCGGACATGATGAGGATCAGCTTCCAGATGTGCCCGAGCACGTAGTGGCCCATCTCATGCCCCATCACGACGAGGAGTTGTTCGCGGTTCAACTTGGCGAGGATCGTGTCCCACAGCACGATTCGCTTGGTGGTTCCCACGCCGGCGACGTAGGCATTGACCGCGTTGGTATCTTCGCTCTTCGCGACCTCGTAGACGCGACTGCCCTCGATGCCCGCACGCTCGGCGAGACGGAGGATGTCGGCCTCGAGCGCTTTGTCCTTCATCGGTCCAAACGTGTTGAACAGCGGATCGATCCAGATCGGCTGGATGAGGGACACCATCACGATGAACGGGATGGCGAGCAGACCGGTGTAGAGCCACCAGCGTCGCGGGCTCTTCCTCAAAAGAAGGTAGGGCACCCAGAGGAACAACACGCCGCCAATGATTCCAATGATCAGTCCCGTGACCTGGTCTTGTGTCCACTTGCCGAAGGTCTGATTCGACAGGCCATAGTCGTGCTGACGTACATAACCCTGGTAGTACGACAGCGGCAGATCGACGAGAAACACGATCACCGTGAACGCGATGAAGTACAGGCCGATCGTGAAGAACCACTTCCGGCCGAGGCGTTGCGCCCAGGTGCGAAGGCGGGCCGAGACACCTGCAAACAGGATGAGCGACGGAATCAACAACCCCCAGACGTTGGTGATCACCCACAGGACATTGCCGCTGCGGTAATAGCTGACAGCCTCTGGTGTCGGCTCTGGAACGGGGACTCGCTCGGTTCGCGTGTCGGCGGCCGCGATGGACGACTGGCTGCCGGCCGTCTGCGCATCCGTGACGGCGGCAAGCGACAGCAGCAGGATGCCGACGAACAGTGTGAGACGCACGTGGTGATCGCTGCTACTGAATCAGTGCAAAGGCAGCCAGGCCGGACAGGTACCCGACGACGAAGTAACTGGCGACGAGCAACACGCGGAACGAACGCGCCCTCGACTGCCATGCTGCAATTGGATGGACGCAGGCGGCCATCGAGCGCCCGAGCAGGACCTCGTGCCAGCGGATTGACGGTCGCGGGGAAGGTGATGTCATGGCGCCGCCATTCGAGCAAATGAGCGGCCAAAAGACAACAGTAATCTCTGTTCCTTCTCTCGCTGCGCGGGAGGCTAAAGGGATCCGGCCGTCGGACCCTTGTCGCCCCTCGCAGGATATCGGTAGAAGGCCCGCGGGTCAGTGGGTGACCGAGGCTCCCGGCCGCCGTTCGGTCTTCCCGATCAAGTTCGACACGGCCTCAACGCCCTCCGTCGCCACTTCCACTCCCTGGGCCGCGACGAGCGCCGCCTTCTGGACTGCACCGCGCAGTTGCTGGAGTGAGCTGCCGAAGTCATCGAGCGCGTGTTCGAAGCGCGCCAGCGACTGCCGTCCACGCTCCGTATACAGAAGAGCCGTTATCGCGCCGCCGACGAGCGCCATCAACGTGACGCTGGTCCATAGATTCGTTCGTTCGTCCATTGGTTCCTCCTCGAGCGCGTATCTCTCGCTGCTCCCCGACTCAGCCTCTCGCCTGCTCTTCAAGACGATTGCCAATCGCGCAACGTTGATGAGGTCTCGTCAGCTGGTCCCGCCTTTGCTCGAATCACGTGAGAGCTCGGAACCCTTTGCACGGAGGCACACATCATGATGCATCTGGCTCACAAGATCACCGGCGCCACTGTGAAAGGGACTGATGGCGAGATCGGGACGCTCGAAGACTTCTACTTCGAGGAAGACCGATGGACGGTTCGGTATCTGCTCGTCGACACCGGAAAGTGGTTCAGCGGGAAGCGTGTGCTGATTTCGCCGATGTCGGTTCGCGACGGATGGGGAAAGAACGGTATCCGTCTTGGCCTGACCAAAGACCAGGTGTGGAACAGCCCGGAAATCAGGGACGAAGAACCACTGTCGCCGGGCCGCGAGTCTCAATTGGTCGCCTATTACGGCTATCCCGACTACTGGGGCGCTGCCAGCATCTGGGGCAACTTCGATAGTCCCGCGGCGCTGGTCGAATCGCCGCCTCAGGAAAAGAAGCCTGCAACCAGGACCATCGATCCCGAGGCACGTCACCTGCGCAGCATCAAGCAGAGCACGGGCTACCACCTCCACGCCCGCAACGGAGAGATCGGTCACGTCGACGATTTCCTGATTGGGGAGGAGAGCTGGCGGATCCGCTACCTGCTGGTCGATACCAGCAACTGGATCGGCGGTCGCTCGGTCATCGTCTCGCCGGAGACGGTCGAACGTATCGACAAGGATAAGGAGCTATTGAACATCGCCGTCGATCGTGAAGCCATCAAGCAGGCGCCGGAACTCGATTCGATTCAGTCCGCCCTCGACCTGACAGAGACCGGCCCGCCGTTTACGATCATCTAGGACTAAGAACGAAGAACGAAGAACTATGGAGACGGGTCTTCAAGAGACCCGCCTCCATCGGCGAATGTCAACGAGTGGCCGGAGTCGCGGGGCACTGTGCACCATCCGACTCACGAATCGAGGCCCCTTCGATGTTCGGCAGGTTCTCGAAGTTGGCTGGCTTCTCGCCTGGACGCACGTCGTCGTCCGGCTTGATCGTGCCTGTGATCTCGACGCGCCTGCCCACCAGTGCCTTCAGTCGTTCGTCGTCGAGCTTCGTGACCTTGTACATGCGCCCGGTCGCGAGTCCCGCAATTGCGCCCGCCGGCGGCAGGCCGCCCTCGGCGATCGGTCGATCCGGCAAACGGCTCGAGTCACGTGTCGTGGCATCAGCAAGGATGTAGTCCTCGAGGACGCCCGCCTTTTCGGCGACGGTCGGCGTACGTCCCTGGATCGACTCCTCGCGGTAGAGACAACCGGTGAATGTCGTTGTGGGGCCAGCGCTTGCCGTTGGCCGCGGTTGCTGTGTGGTTGGCTGCGGCGGCCGCCCTGCCTGCGGCGTGATCTGTGCTGAGCCGATGATGCCCGCACACAGAAACGCGGCAGTTCCCGACAGGATCAGACGGGTGTTCATGGTGCTCCTCTTGACCCGGGACCAGGCGTTGACCCTGCAACCCGGGCTTGGGTTCACGGTCGAAGGAGCAAGGCATGTGCCTGGGCCAGTCGAGGAGTCGGGGCGAATTCTTCCGCTCATCAAGCCCGAGCGATCGGCCAGAAGTTGCAAGCCGGCTCTGTAATTCCTGCTGTTGTGCCACGGGTTGCTGTCGTGCTTCGGGACGGCCCGGAGCGATCTGCGATCAGACGCGCCTCGAGCGTGCTGTGCACGGTCGAGCGACGGCACCGGTGGCAGTGCGATTGCACGTTCGAGGCATGGCCATGCGGGACGCGAGGGATTACCTGGCCACGGAGGTCTGAACCATGGCGTCTCACGACGAGTCGATTCCGGATCTCATACGCGGCACGATTCGCGACGGAATCGGACTGCTGCAAGATGAGATCGTTCTCGTGCGCACCGAGCTGGGTTACGAGTACGCGCGCCTCAAGGGCGCACTGTTGACCGTGATGGCTGCGGCGGCCGTTGCTGTGCTCGCGGTCATCATGCTCCTCAACACGATCGCATGGGGCGTCGCCTACGCGTTCGAGTGGCCGCCATGGGCCGGATTCGCGATCGTCGCGCTGCCACTCACGGCGAGCGCTGTTGTACTCGCGATGATGGGCCGCACCCTGCTCACGCGCGGGCCTCTCATGCCGAAGAGCCTCGAAACGCTGAAGGAGAACGCCGAATGGATTCGAGCACGGACGCAGTCGTAGAAGATGTGCGCGACAGGCGGGTGGCGATCGACAGGCGGATCGAGCTGATTCGCTGGCGCATGCGGCGGTTGAATCCGAAACATCTGCCGTGGCAGGAGTGGTCGGCGCGTGCGTGGCCGTTCATCGCGACCGGTCTGGTGGCGTTGGCCTGGCGACGGTATCGCTATCGACACCGTTTCATGCGGCTGCCGTAGGAGTGTTTCGTTCTACGCAGCCGCATGGCGCTTGCGTCCCTGCTTGCGCGCACGGACCGTCTTGCGGCTCGCGGGTGTGCGCGCCGTCTTCCTGGCGCCGCGACCACCCGATTGATCGAGGCTCTGTCGCAGCCGCTCCATCAGATCGATCACCTTCGCATCTCGGGGCCGTTCGTCCACCACCAGCTTGGGCTCCCTGCCTTTCATCTTCGCCTTGATGACGCGCATCAGGTTTTCCTTGTATTCATCTTCATACTTGGACGGGTCCCAATCCGACGCCAGGTTCTTGACGAGCATCTTCGCCATATCGAGCTCCGCCTTCTTGATGTTCCTGGCGGTCGGGAAGTCGAGTGACGATGGCTCGACGAGCTCGTCGGCGAATCGCAGTGTGGACAACACGAGCGCGTCGCCAATGCCTTCGACGGCGGCCAGGTGCTGCGTCTCGCGCAGGATGAACTTCGCGATCCCGATACGGCCGACCTCGCCCATCGCCTGGCGCAGCAGGGCGTAGGCTGTCTCCCCACCTTTCCTGGCTGTGAGGTAGTAGGGCTTGTCGAAGAAGCGATCGTCAATCGCATCGGCTTCGACGAAATCGAGGACGTCGATGCGTTTGGTCTTCTCGAGCGCTGCGGCGGCGAAGTCCTCCTTCGTCAGCACCACGAATCGGCCCTTCTCGTACTCGTAGCCTTTGACGAGATCTTCCCAGGCCACCTTCTTCCCGTCCTTCTGACACACGCGCTCGAAGTTGATCGGCGAATGATCCTTGGCGTGCAGCATTCGAAAATGCGGCCGGTGCTCGCGAACCGCTGTGTGCACCTCGACCGGAATGTTCACGAGACCGAAGGAAAGGGAACCGCTCCAGATCGCTCGCGCCATGGCTGACCTCACGCGTAGTGTCCGGCTTTCGCCGGAGTCTGTCGTCGTGTCCGGCTTCAGCCGGACCGTCACGAGGTTGGCAAGACACCTGCCATTGGCGGTGCGTTTGCACCGACTCTGTTCAGATTCGATGGCACGAACAACCACGAAGTCAACACCAGGCTCGGCGGCGCCGTTCGTTCCGTCGAAGCCCACGCTGCGCACGGCACGGCTTGCTGCGGCTGGCTGCAGAGGATGCGATCTCTGGCGTCACGCCACACAGACGGTGTTTGGCGAAGGGCGCGGCGAATCCGAGGTCATGTTCATCGGGGAACAACCGGGTGACGCCGAAGACCTCGCGGGAAAGCCGTTTGTCGGACCCGCCGGGAACGTGTTCGATCGCGCGCTCGAAGCCGTCGGCATCGCGCGGGATCGTGTTTACGTCACCAACGTCGTGAAGCACTTCAAGTGGGAGCCACGCGGCAAGCGTCGCATCCATGCGAAGCCGCGCATCTCGGAGATTCGCGCCTGCCGGCCGTGGCTCGATACCGAGCTTGCTCTCGTCAAGCCGCGAGCGGTGGTGTGCCTGGGCGCCACCGCAGCGCAGGCACTTCTTGGTTCGACATTCAAGGTCTCCACGCAGCGTGGCCAATTCGTCGACTCACCGCTGGCGCCGATCGTGATGGCGACCGTGCATCCCTCATCGGTACTGCGCGCGCAAACCGAGGACGACCGTCGCCGGGCGATGGAGGAGTTCGTCGCTGATCTCAGGGTGCTTGTGAAGAAGCTGTCGATATGACGCTCGGCCACGAAGGATACGAAGTCGTGGCTTCAACTCGATCCCGGTGACGCTCTTCTGACTCTCGTCGCCGCGATGAACATCCCGCCAACGATCGCAAACGCGAGAAGGCCGACGATCGTGACCCAGCCGCCGACGTCGGCCGGAGTGACGAGCCGCGAGAGCGCCGCGCCGACGTCAAACGCGACCGGCGGTGTCGCGCGCATCGCCTGCATGGCATCGAGGATCGCGAGAAGCAACCCGCCGACGATCGTCAGCACGGCGGCGGCCATGATGCCAGGGACGAGCAGGCCTGACGTCGGCGCAGGCGCGGACTCCAAGACCTGGTCGTCGAAGTTGGGCTCGCGAACGCCGAGCGGCACGAATCGTCCCAGCATCACGAGCCCGGGAATGCCAATCACGATCGTCGACAGAAAAAAGATCGACCAGCCGGCCGCGTCGACCATGAACCCGGTCATCGGCCCCGCCAATACCCGCGGGAGTGCGAAGAGACTCGAGAAGAGCGCGTACTGCGTGGCCGAGAATCGTTTTTCGGTCAGTCGCAGCAGCAACACGGAGAAGGCGCCGGTGCCCATGCCCGAGGTGAGCAGCTCGAAACCGGTTGCCGCGTACATGGCTGCGGCATTCGGCTCGTCCAGAATCGAGAGCAGGTAGTATCCGACGTTCGAGAACAGCTGGAGGAAACCGAAGATCCACAACGAGTGTCCAAGCCCGGCCAGCGTGGTCACCCAGCCGCCGATGAACGAGCCGACCACGGTTCCGGCGACGCCGATCGTCGCCAGCGCGATGCCGCGTTGATCGGCGTTGTAGCCCATGTCGATCAGGAATGGACGCGTGAGCGACTGATAGAGCTGATCGGCGAATTTGTAGAGAACAACGAAGGCGAGGATCTCGATTGCGCGCGGCCGCGTCAGAAAGCTGAGGAACGGCTGCCATACGGCATCGCGCAGCGATTGCGGTGCAGGCGCTTGAACCTCGGGCTCCGGCGACTTCCACGTGATCAGCAGCATCGGCAGATAGACCAACGCCAGCAGCACGTTGACCGCCGGCCATCCGATGCGCGCCGCTAGGCTGATCGCCGCTCCGCCCGACACCAGGAGTGCCGCTCGATACATCGCCGTGCGAGCTCCGGCCGCCGCGCCCTGTTCGTCCTTGTGCAGCACCTCCACCGCGTAGGCATCGATAGCGACATCCTGAGACGCTGACGCGAGCGCGATGGCCATCGCCAGTGCTCCAACCACCCATATCGCTTCGGGCCGCTCACCAACGCCCGCCAGCAGCAGGCTGAAGGCGAACAATCCGACCTGGGTGACCGCCATCCAGCCGCGTCGCCGTCCCCAGAACGGCGGGACGTAGCGATCCATCAGCGGCGCCCACAGCACCTTGAAGGTCCACGGTGCCTGGGCCAGGGTGATGAGGCCGACCACCCGGATGTCGACGCCGATGTCGCGCATCCAGTCAGGAATGGCGTACCAGACGAGGCCGAGCGGGAGACCGGAAGCGAAAGACTGCAGGACGACGGCGCCGGTGCGGCGTGAACGCATCGCGAGGGCGAGGCTGGCAAGGGCGCCGCCACCGTGCTTTGGTGGGTTCGGATTCATTACGCTGACTTTACTTCACAGCTCGCTTGTGTCGCGCCATCGGCGTGGAGTTGTGGCGAGCGAGTCCTGAGTATGATCTGCTTCTCGGGAGGACCGGGTGCCTTCAACATCCCTGATGATGAGGCGGACGGACGTTCGGAGACGGGAGACGCCATGACAACGACGAACAGTGTGACGAGCGCCGATCTGACCGAACGTGCGCGGGCCGTGGCGCAGATCGCCGATCAGCACGCCGAGTTTGGCGACAAGGAGGGGCGGCTGGCCGACCCGGTCGTCGATGCGCTGCATCGCGACGGACTGTTCGGCATGTGGGTTCCGAAGTCGGTAGCAGGCGGCGCGGAGCTCGACCCGGTGTCGTCCCTCCAGGTGATCGAGAACCTGACCTATGGCGACCCGTCCGCCGGATGGGTCCTGATGGCCGCGGCGCTGGCGATCGGTACCGGTGCGGCGTACCTGAGCGATGCGGCGGTGGGGGAGTTGTTCGGGAAGATGCGCCTGCCCGTCATCGCCGGTCAAGGCACGCGACCTGGCATCGCTGTTCCCAAGGGTGACGGCTTCCTCCTGAGCGGGTCGTGGAGTTTCGCGTCCGGCATCAAGCACGGGACGCACATTCACACGCTCGGCGTGATCGAGGGCACCGGCGAGGCCCGCATCTTCGTGCTGCCGGTCGAGAAGGCGACGCTCATCGACAACTGGGACGTGCTTGGCCTGCGCGCGACAGGCAGCATCGACTACACGATCGAATCGGTCTTCGTCCCCGAGGGTTATACGCATCCGGCCCTGACCGATACCGCCAGGCGCGGCGGCAATCTGTACAAGATCGGCGTCATCGGCTTCGCCATCATGTGTCACTCGGCATGGGCGTGCGGCATCGGCCGGCGCGTTCTCGATGAACTGACCAGGCACGTCCGGGGCAAGGTGGGACGAACCGGGACGCTCGCGACCAGTGAAGCCTTCCACCAGAACTACGCCAAAGCCGAGGGCGTCTATCGGGCGGCGCGTGCGCTGGTCTACGAAGCATGGGGGGATGCGGGCGCCACCCTGGCGCGTGGTGATCGGCTGACTGCCCGGCAGCACACCATGATTCGACTCGCCATGGCGCATGCGACCTGGTCGGCGCACGAAGTGGCAATGTTCGCGTACGCGGCTGCCGGGACGATGGCCCTGCGTTCGGGGACGCTCCAGCGGCTGTTTCGCGACATGCACGCCGGCATCCAGCACGTCACCTCGTCGCCGCCGGTGTTCCAGGCGATTGGTCGGGATCTGGCGGGACTGGCGCCGGGTTCAGAGTGGAAGTTCCTCGATCTGGTGCCGGCGGGATAGGTCAGTACTTTTTCCGGTCGACCCGCGTTCGGCGGTGGGGGGAGGCTCGTTGATTCTTATGAGAGCGTCCACCATGGAGCTGATCGAGCAGATCCTCTCCGACATCGTCGTCCTGCAACCCCGCGAGCGTGTCACGGTGGAGAACGAAGCCGACCTGAAGGCCGCCTTCAACCGCCACCTGAAGGCCGGTTGCGTGCGTCTGGTGCTGGACCTGGCTTACGTGCCGTACATCGACAGTTGCGGTCTCGGTACCATCGCGCAGATGCACCTGAACGCGCAGCGTGCCGGTGGCTGGCTGAAGCTGCAGAACGTCACTGGTCACAATCTCCATCTGCTTTCCGTGACCCGCCTGCTTGGCGTGATTGGTATGTATGGTCCCGACAACCACGCGGCAACGATGTGACGTGTCAGGCCGGCTTCAGACCCGTTCGTGATCCGCTCGCCAGTGCCTGATGGCCTGCTTGATGTCCTTCGGTGACAGTGCCTGATCGGCGGCGCGCTGTGCCAGTGTGACGAACTCCTCGTTCGACGCGAAGCGCAGGCCGATGATCTGCTTCATGCTGAGTCGCGGATCGAGCAGCTTGCCCGTCATCACGTAGTGTCGCAACTGCTCTTCCGCTCGGATCGCCCGATCCTGCGCCTTGAGGGCAAAGCTGCGCGCGAAGAAGGCGATCAGCATCGTCGTGAACGTCAGCGCGACGAGCAGCGACGCGCTGTACAGCCGTTGATGGTCGTTCCACGACTGATACAGGTTGACGCACGCACCGATGAACGTGACCTGGAGGAGGCCCCACGTCACGTAGGTGTACAGCGGGACGACCCGCGCGTGATTGGAATAGCTCTGTTCCTTCTCGGCCACGGGCGCTCCTATCGTAGTAACACCAAGAACCAAGAACCAAGGACCAAGCACCAAGCACCGAGCACCAAGGACTTGCCTTAGGGCGCCGGTTCGATGCGCAGCACCGCTCCGTTGTCTTCGTCGGTCAGCAAATAGAGGAGCCCGTCGGGTCCCTGCCTGACGTCGCGGATGCGTTGACGGAGCGGCTGAAGCAGCGACTCGCGGCGCAGTTCTTCCATCTGCTCGTTGAACAAGATCCGCTCGAGGTGACCGGTTCCGGGAATCTCACCTTCACGCAGCGCGCCCACGAACACATCCCCCTTCCATTTCGGGAGCCGATCGCCGGTATAGAAGGTCATTCCCGACACCGCGATCGACGGTGTCCAGTACACGACGG
>JAICEG010000032.1 GCA_025924295.1 Vicinamibacteria bacterium | reverse complement strand
CGATACGGAAAGCCTGCGGTGAAGCCGGCGGGAGGGGTTTAGGCAGATGCGAACGATTCAGTGGTTGTTCGGCATCAGTGTGGCGCTGTTCATCAGCGGCATCGGGTTCATCGTCGCGGGCGCGCGGGCCGAACAGCGAGCCGCGCCTGCCGAGGCCGCGGCCGCGCCGACGATTCCGCCGGTCGCCAGCGTCAAACAGCTGATGGATGGCATCATCCAGCCGTCAGCGACCGTGGTGTTCGAGTCGGTCGGCACCATTGTCGACGCGACCGGCATCCACGAGCAGCAGCCGAGGACCGACACCGAGTGGGCCGCCGTCGGCGCGAGCGCGGCCTCGATCGTCGAGGGCGCCAACCTCCTGCTCATGGGCGATCGTCCGGTCGACCAGGGAGAGTGGGTCAAGATGACGCGGGCCATGGCGGATGCCGCCATGCTGGTCGTGAAGGCGGTCGAGGCGAAGGATCCCCAGGCGATTTTGGCGGCCGGTGAACCGCTCAACGAGACATGTGACGCGTGTCACGCGCAGTACCAGAGGGAATAGGTGATCAATGACACACCTCAAATCGAGTGAGCGGACGGCGCTGACGGCAATCGCATGCGCGGCGATGCTGGTTGGAGTGTTCTCCGGCGTGGTGAGCGCGCACGGCGTGTCCGGCAAGGATGCGGTGTTCCTGCAGGGGCTGGATGGACGCGCGATCGTGCCGCTGATGTATCTCGGCGCCAAACACATGGTCACCGGCTACGACCACCTGCTGTTCCTGGTCGGCGTCATCTTCTTTCTCTACAAGGTCAAGGACGTCGTGCTGTACGTCAGCCTGTTCACGATCGGCCACAGCCTGACACTGCTGCTCGGCGTGCTCGGCGGCATCCACGCCAACCCATACCTCATCGACGCCATCATCGGGTTCTCCGTCGCCTACAAGGCGTTCGAGAACATGGATGGCTTCAAGCGCTTCTTCGGCTTCCAGCCCAACACGCGGGCCGCGGTGCTCGTGTTCGGGCTCTTTCACGGTTTCGGCCTGGCCACCAAGCTCCAGGAATTCGAGCTGTCGCCCAACGGTCTCGTCGCCAATATCGTGAGCTTCAACGTCGGCGTCGAGCTCGGGCAGGGGCTGGCGCTGACCTTCATCCTCATCGCGTTCAGCTACTGGCGGACGCGCCGCGGATTCATGGATCACGCTTTCGCGACGAACGCGATCGTGATGGCGTGCGGATTCCTCCTCGTAGGCTACCAACTCTCCGGCTACTTCCTCGCAGCGTGACACCGATGAGCACAGCAACCAACGACCCAACCGTCGAAGCCAGACACCGCATCCTGGTCGCCGCGGGGGCGGCCCTGCTCGTGGCCGGACTCATCCTCGTCATGTTCGTGCTGCCGGCCGAATACGCGGTCGATCCACTCGGCACCGGCGCGCGGGTGGGGCTGCTCGACCTTGGCGTTGTCGGCCAGCAGGTCGAAGCGCTCTCCAACGCGGCGCCTGCCGCCGCCGCTGGCGATACCCCGATCGTCGTCCCGCAGGATCGCGCGTTCAAAGAGGAGACGGTCGAGTTCAAGGTCGCGCCACGCGAGGGGATGGAATATAAGTACCGGCTCGACAAGGGCGAGGTCCTGCTCTACTCGTGGAAGACGACTGCACCGGTGAACGTCGAATTCCACGCCGAACCCGATGGCGCGCCGCGCGGGTACGCGCAGACCTATGAGAAGACCGACCGTCAGACCGAGGCTTCCGGCACTTTGACCGCGCCGTTCTCCGGGATTCATGGCTGGTACTGGGAGAACACGACCGATCAGGAGATCACGGTCACGCTCACGTCAGCGGGCTACTACAACCTGTCGCACGAGTTCCGCAGCGGGGCGCCCACAAAGAACAAGACTTTTTAGCCACCAAGGCCACGAATCATTTCGACGCGGGGATCGCTGGGCGCTTCCTGGTCATGCACTCTCACGCCGAGCAAGCCACCCATGCACCTGCAGATAGAACGTGGGCAGAACAAGCAGCGTGAACAGCGTCGAGGTGAGCAGGCCTCCAATCATCACGACGGCAAGCGGACGCTCGATCTCAGTTCCATGTAACTGCAAGACCAGCAGCGGCAGCAGGCCGAGCGTCGCGGTGCCCGCGGTCATGAGCTTCGGCCGGACTCGACCGATGCTTGCCTCGCGCACCGCATCGGTCAGGCTTCGCCCGTCGGCAAGCAATCCGCGCGTCTGCGTCACCAGCACCAGGCTGTTCTGTACCGCGATGCCGAACAGGCCAATGAGGCCGACGAGCGATGACACGTTCCACGTCTCACCTGCCATCAGCAGCGCGAGGATGCCGCCGACGAAGGCAACCGGGACAGTGCCCAGGATCAACGCCGCCTCGAGGGCCGAGCCAAGCGCCATCAGCAGCAGGATGAACACCCCGAACAGCGCCGCACCAATCGCGAGCGTCAGCGCCCGCGACGCGCGCGCCTGGCTCTCGACTCTCCCACCGAGATCGAAGAAGTAGCCGGCTGGAAGCTCCAGCTGGCTCGTCAGAATCTCCCTCACATCCGCCGCTGTGCTCCCCAGATCGCGCCCGGTGACCGACGCCTCCACCGCGATCCGGCGCGTTCCCGCTTCGCGCCGAATCGCAGCGGGACCGAACGTCTGCGTCACATCGGCGAGCTGACCCAATGGAATCTTCCGGCTGTCGTGTCCGTCGATCAGCAACGCGCGGATGGCTTCGAACGAGTCACGGCGATCGTCGCGCAAGCGCACCACGAGGTCGAAGCGGCGCTGGCCGACCCAGATCTGTGACTGCTCTTCCCCGACCAGGCCGATCCTCACCGCTCGAATCACGTCTCCAGGGGCCAGACCCACGCGGGCGGTTGCCTCGCGATTGACTGCGATCTGCAACTGGGGAAGCCCGGTCAGCTGCTCCGCACGCAGGTCGGCGATGCCATCGACGCCGCGGATCAACGTCTCGGCCTGTCCGGCGAGCCGGGACAACTCGTCGAGGTCCGGGCCAAAGATCCTGACGGACAGATCCGCCGGCGTTCCGCCGAGACCTTCGTCGATGCGCATGCCAAGCGGGGTCGTGAAGAGAACCGCGACGCCCGGCATGCCTTCCAGGCGCTCACGCATGTCCCCTTCGATCTCCTCGAGCCCCCGTGAACGATCGGGCTTGAGCACCACCAGCACGTCCGAGAGAGTGTGCGGCATCGGATCCTCGGTCCGCTCCGCCCGTCCCGTGCGCCGCACCACGTCCTCGACTTCCGGAACCATGCGCAGCAGATCCTCGACCTGGTGATTCAAGCGATCGACTTCGTCGAGCGCGGCTTCAGCCGGCAGCAACGTCTGCAGCAGGAACGCGCCCTCATCGAGCTGCGGCATGAAGTCACTGCCGATCCGCAGTCCCACGACGATGCTCGGAATCACGAGCGCCAGCGTGACACCTGCCACGAGCAGCGGGTGGCGGAGGCACCGGTCGAGCGCCGGTGCGTACCACTGCTTGATCGTCCTGAGAAGGGCGACATCGTCATCGCCAGTCCGATGCGAAGGCCTCAGGACCATGGCCGCAACGACCGGGACGAGCGTGAGCGCAAGGATCAGCGCCGCAACCATTGCCGCGATCACGGCCGCCGCCAGCGGCTGATACATGCGCCCTTCGATGCCGGTCATCCCGAACAGCGGCAGGAATACGACGATGACGATGAGCGTCGCGAACGCGATCGGGCGCGCAACCTCCACTGCAGCATGAAGCGCGCGCTCGCGACGCTCGCGCCGGGTCGTAGCGCCATGCAGGCGATGCAGGATGTTCTCGACCATGATGATCGCCGCATCGACGAGCAGGCCGACGGCGATCGCCAGGCCGCCAAGCGTCATCGTGTTGAGGCCGACGCCGAGCGGCTTCAACAGCAGGCCTGCGAGCGCAATCGAGAGCGGGATGGTGAAGGTCACGACCAGCGCGGCGCGCACATTTCCCAGGAGCACCAGGATGACGAGCACGACGAAGACACCGCCGAGCATGACCGCGCGCTCGACTCCTCCGAGTGCTGACGACACCAGCTGAGACTGGTCGTAGACCACGCGTAACTCGACACCTTTCGGCAGCGTGCGGGCGATATCTGCGACGGCATTCCGGATGCCGGCCGCGACCGCCACTGTATCCGCGCCAAACTGCTTGATGACACGTGCGCTGACGACCTCGCCCTTCAGGCGGTGCGCAATGCCACGACGTACCGCGGCAGCTTCTCGAATGTCCGCGACATCGCTAAGCAGCACGGGAACGTCACCACGCGTGGTGACCACCGTGCGGCGCAGATCGTCAACCGTCTGCGCACGACCGAGCGCACGCACCGTCCACTCGATCGAGCCCTGCGCGACGATTCCACCGGATGCATTCAGGTTCGACTCCTCGACCGCATGCATCACGTCGTCGAGGCTGACGACGCGCGCGGCCATGCGCTCCGGGTCGAGTTGCACCTGGAACTGACGGAGATACCCGCCGAGCCGCTCGACCGCCGCGACCCCGGGCACGGCCACCAGGCGATTGTTCACCTCGAACTCGGCGATGTCCCGCAGCGTCATGAGATCGGCGGCGCCTGGATCGGCTTCCAATGTGAACTCGAAGATCTCGTTCAGGCGGCCGGTGAGGCTGGAGATGAGCGGCGGATCCGTCCCGGCAGGCAGTTCACCGGCCACCTGCGCGACCCGTTCGGCGACGAACTGGCGCGAGCGGTAGTAGTCAGCGTTCGGCTCGAACTCGATGGTGACCTGCGCAACGCCAAGCTGGGAATTCGATCGCACGCGGCGCACATCGGGCAGGCCAGCGAGCGCGACCTCGAGTGGAATGGCGATGGCGGTCTCGAGCTCTTCCGCTCCCATCGCCGCGTTCTGGGTGATGACGTTGAAGACCGGCGCTGACAAATCTGGAAAGACGTCACGACGAAGGTCCTGTATCCAGAACGCGCCAATGGTCGTCCCCGCTCCTACGAGCAGCACCGTGAGGAGCGGCGCGTGGAACGACTCGCGGATCAGCCGGCTAATGGCCATGATCGGTTTCGCCTTTCTCCGCCTGCGCCTTCAACAGGAATGCGCCATCGACGACGACCATTTCGTCAGCGCGAAGCCCCGAGAGCACCTCGACTTCGCCCGCGAGGTCGCGCCCACGGCCGATGCGCCGAATCTCGAAGTGACTCTCGTCCCTCGGCAGGAACACGCACCACTCGTTGCGAACACGCTGAACTGCCGCGACTGGTACTGTCAGGATCGCGGCATCCGTCATCCCGACCGGCAACGCCGCAGTGGCCGACATGCCCGGGCGCAGGAGATTGCCCTTGTTGGCGACGTCGATGCGCACCGGCACGGTCCTCGATTCACGTTCGACGTGACTGCCGACCATGGACACCCGTCCCTCGAAGTCCTGCCCGGGCAATGCCGGGAACGCCACTCGAGCGGTCACCCCTTCCTGGATCCGAATGGCATCGCGCTCGAATGCGTGCACGGTCAGCCAGAGTGTCGCAAGGTTGCCAACACGAAACGCCGGGGTTGCCGGATCGAGCATCTGTCCGATGACCGCCGTGCGTTCGATCACCGCGCCACTGACCGGAGAGCGCAACGTGAAGGTCGACGAGGCCGCATCGTCGGCATCGTCTTTCGGCGGGTCCACACCGAACGCGGCGATTGCGGCACGCGAAGCACGAAGGGCCGCGCGCGCCTCGCCGGCGGCCGACTCGGCTTCCTGCACCTCGCGAAGCGGCACGATCTTCTCGGCAGCGAGCGCCCGCTTGCGCTCGAGCGCTGCGTCGGCAAGCGTGAGCCGCGCCACGGCCGAGAGATACGCAGCCCGCTCCCGTCCAAGCTCGGGACTGGTGAGTTCAGCCAGCGCCTGCCCGCCACGCACCGCGTCACCGCTATTCACGAGCAGGCTCGTGATTCGTGCAGCTACCGGCGTACCGACCTCCGCGTACGCGCGTTGATCGACAGCAAGCTCTCCCAGCAACACAACCCGCTCCCCACCCGGACGGGATTCGACCGGCCGTGTGGTCATCCGGAGATCGCGCAACACGCCTTCCTCGATTTCAACGACGTTCTCCTCCTCCTCGTGTGGAGCGGCTTCCGACTCCGACGCGCTTTCCGCTGGCGTGGCGGTCTCGTCAGCGCGACGGCCGCAGGCACTCGTCGTGATGAGAGCGACGAAGATGACGAACACTTTGACAGTCATCGCAGCATCGCAGCGCTGGCATCCAGATTGGTCCGGGCCAGTGCCGCCTCCAGAAGGGCATCGAGGTATTGAGAGCGCGTGTCGATGATTTCGCGACGGATCAACAGCAGCTCCGGCAGACCGAGTTGGCCGACCTCGAAGCTGCGCGTGGTGAGCTGCTCGTTCTCATCCATCCCCGCGATCGCGTCGCTTTCGAGCACGCGCACCGCGGCGAGTCGCCGGTTGTAGGCATCGAACGCGGAGCGGACTTCCTGCTGCACGCGAGCCTGTGCCGCCGTCAGCTCTGCACGCAGTCGCGACGCACGCGCGGCACCGACGGCGCGCTGTCCCTGCCCCTGCGAGAACATCGGCAAGGTCACCGTCATGCCGCCAAGGACGATCTGATCGCCCTCTTCGCGCGAATAGCTGACGCCGACACCGTACTGCGGCTTCGCGAAGCTCTGCCCGACACGCATGTCGGCATCCGCTTCCGCGATCTCGGCTTCGAGCGCGCGCAACTCCGGCCGTTGAGCAACCGTCTGCAGCGCGGTGCTGAGATCGACATCCTCCGGACGCGCGAGGCTGCCCGCAACAGCCACGTCTTCACCAACCTGCAGCAACTGTCGCAGTCCACCGAGGGCAAGTGTCTTCGACGCCTCCGCCGCCTCGCGCTCGGCTCTCACCCGCGCCAGCGACGCGCGCGCGATGTTGACGTCCAGCACCGCGATGTCGCCCGCCTTGAATCGGCGATCGGCCGTCGCGTACACGCTCGAGGCAAGCTCGAACGAGGCGTTCAGCAACTGGATTCGTTCGTTCGCATGCAGCGCGCGATAGTAGGCGGACGCCGCATCGCGCAGCACCACGCGCGTCACTTCATCGACGTCCGCAGAGCTGTGCGCAATGGCAGCCTCAGCGCCCGCGATTCGCGCCGCGCGCCTGCCGCCAGGCTCGAACATCTGATCGACAGCCAGCTCGTAGTCGGTGAACCGCTGGTCCGGGCCGCTTCGGTTGCCAAGCGCGCCCGTGAGCTGCGGATTCTCCTGAAACCGGAGCGACGCCCCCAGCAGGCGTCCACGCGTTTCCTCCATCGCCAGCCGTGCGCTGACGATCTGCGGTGCCTGCGCGCGCGCGCGCGCCAGCACATCGGAAAGCGTCAGCATCTGCTGAGCAGCTCCCGGACTGGCGTGCAAACACACGATCGCGCACACCGCAATGGTTCTCGTACCCATGCGCATGCGAAATCCCTCTGCCGAACGTGTCGGCCCGAGCGTTAACGAGATCGAACGAAGGGACTACGCGAGGTGCGACTTCGGGACGTGCAGGATGTCGTGAGGCAGCGACTTCGGAAGACGTGGAACGACGGGACTGATATCAACAACGTGAGGCTTCTGCGTGCTCGGGACGAACAGGACTACCGGCTCGATGCTCTGCGCGCAACACCCGCAGGTCACGCACGTCGGCGGGCACGCGCTATCCTGCGTGGTTTCGCGCTCGAACCCGGCACAGGGCTCTCCAATCGCAAGAACTGGAATCCCTGACGCACTCAGCGTCAGCAGCGCGACGCAGACGGCAAGAGCGAACCGTTGCACGGCTCTAGTGTAAACCAGACAAACGCAGAAAGATGAGTTAGATACCGGCTGTCGTTGGAGGAGACGGAGGCGCTTCACCTTCCTGGAGCTCCATGTCGATGCTTCCGCGATCGTCCGTGGTGAAGGTCCCCACCGTCCGATCGTCGATGACGACGGCAAAGGTCTCCCGGGGCGGCAGGCCCATGATGTCCACCTCGAGCTCGACACGACGATCCGGGCGATTGCGCGCCGGAACTTCGAGCTCCACCTCACCAATCACGCTGCGCCCGCGCCGATCGATGAGTGCCGCGTCCTTCTCGCTGTTGCCGAGCGGGTCGACGCTCGAGCGAAACTCGCCCGTGACTACGGCCTCCCCATTTTGGTTGCGGATCTCGACGATGTGCGCTTCCGAGACGTCACCGAGCGCGATGGCAGCGGGACTGGTCCGGGCCCCCGTAAGAATGGGAACGGTGATACCAGCCGCAATAGCCAGGCCGCAGATGGAGGCGAGCAGGCCCAAAAGCTGCAATTCTCCCGACCCATTCGTTCGTCGAACCTGACGTCGCAGTGGCATCGTTCCTCCCTTCGATCTGCTGACCTGACGCGCCGCGAACCAGCGATCACTACAGCCGAGCACATTAAATCCTTGCGAAGGCTGTACCGGTGCAGGCGCCTCGGCGTTTGTTTCCTCGGCCCATGGTCACTCATCAACTGCAAGGAGCTCGTCCATGAAGATCGCCACGATTCTGGCGGCCACACTGTTGTGGTTCGCGGCGCTGACCAGCCCCGCACTCGCGACCACCTACGGGTCAGTGGAACCCATCGCCAATGTCGACGTCATCGACACGACGCCCCTGAGAAATCTGCGGCTCGACGTGAAGGCGGCCTTCGCCGAGCGACTGCTGGAATGCGGCATCGTCAACCAGGTGATCACGGTGCTCGTCTCGACTGGCAGCATCAAGACAATCAATGGGCTCAACACCCACCTGGACGTTGGCGCAGGAGGCTTCGCGGGAGAGAGCAATCCGTCCTATGTCTTCACGATTCTCGACGAAGGCCCGAACGCCGCGAGCCACGCCGACATCAGCCTCCTCACCGATAGCCTGGGCTTCGTGCTGTCGCAGGGCAGCGCATTCCTCCTCGACGCAAACAACGCCGGAAGTTTCGATTTCCCTGCCAACTACGTGGTCCTGAACTTCGAGACGCCTCCCCCACTGCGGAAGTCGGCGGCGCTCTTCGAAACTGTCGGCCGGATCGATCCGGCACTGTTCGAGACCGACACGAGCGGCTACACGCAGTTCGGCCGCGCGTATCTCTCACTACAGTCCGATGTAACCAACGACCGGTTCATCGCGGGATACGTGCAGGCGGCCGCTGAGTTCGACGTCGAGTACACGCCGATCGACAGCATGGGAACGCCTGGCCTGTTCGAGGGAGGCGCGGCGTTTCCGGGGAACGACTGGGTCCTGAGCCCGAACGGCGAGGAGTATCTCGGACGGATTCCGGCCGTGAACCATCGCTCGCTGCGTAAGCTTCGCCTCGACCACCTTCGGTTCACGCGCGATGCGCTCCGACTCATCGATCGACGTGACGAAGGAAGCTCGGGCCAGGGGTTTCGCCGTCAGATGGCTCAGCTCAGATGTCACTGAGTCCGAATATCGCTGCGCCGGGATGGGCCTAGCCAGCATCGCGTCATCCGAGAAGGGCTCGCTTGATTTCTTCGGAGACGGGACGTTGACCGAGCCAGTGATCGAGGAACGCCAGCATCAGATCGTGGTTGACCCCACCCACGGCAACCGCCTTGTCCACGCGCACGGTGGTTCCCCGGCCGGGGACGTACTCGACCACTACGACATCACCGCCACGCAACGGCGCAAAAGTGCCACGCAGGTGTGCCGTTGCGGCTGATTCGAGCCTCGGCACGAGCTCTCCGCGCCAGTCGATCCCGATTCGATTGCGCGGGTCCTCCTCGTAGATGATCTGAATTCGAAGGACCTTCGGCACATCCGGTGAAAGCAGGTGTTCGCGGCTCGTCGAGCCTGGAACGTACAAGGCAAGACTATACAGCTCAGTCAGGCCGAGAAGATGTACGCGCATGGCTTCGCCAGCCAGCGGGAGCGGCATACCGCCGTCAGGGGTAATCGACCGCGGCTGCGCCGCCGATTGCGCGTGCAGGGAGACGGCCAGACTTGACGTGATGACAAGTGCAACGACCAACCGTTGGAACATGAAACGCCCCTCTTATTGCGACTCTCTGGCCGGCCTCCCGGATGCAGTCATTATGTTCGGACGAAACCGACCGCGCGACGGTTCGAGCTCTTCCGGACATCGTTCGTGGATGTGGTCTCGATCGACAATATCCTGAGCATCACGCTGGCTCGGAGGTTGCTCGTTGAACCGGACCATGAAGACTCGTGTTCGGCGGCATCTGGTCGGCCTCGGCCTCGCCCTGCCGCTCGCCGTCATCGCTCAGACGACAGAGATCTCCAACGAGCTGCCCGCCCTCGCGACGACTCAGCTGGCGAAGAGCCTGGACGAGGCCCGCGAGCATCGTAAGAACGTGTGGCGCGACACGCCGCCCTTCAACGACGACGGGACGGTGAATGGATACGTCGAGATCTCGCGCGGCGACCGCCGCAAGTGGGAATTCAGGATGGCGACGAACCAGCGCGCCATTGACCGCATGATCCCCGAGGAGGTCGGCGGATACCCGGTGAACTATGGATTCGTCCCGCAAACCGTTTCCTACGACGGCGACCCGTTCGACGTGCTGGTGCTCGGCCCTCCGATCGCGGGCGGCAGGATCGTCCGCGGCGTGATCGTCGGGCTGATGCTGATGGAGGACGAAAAGGGCTCCGACGCCAAAGTTGTAATTTCCCGCGCGACCGATGGGCGCCCTGACTATCCGCTGACGGATCGCAATCGCCACGAGATCGCCGACTACTTCGATCGCTACAAGCTGTTCGATGCGGGGAAATTCTCGAAGGTCCCGGGCTGGGGCACGATCGACGAAGGCCTCGCGCTCGCGAAGATGACTCACACGTTCTTCGAACAGTGCCAGCACGCACCGGGGCCGACATGCCGCGTCGCGCCGCTGGTCGCCGGCTCGCAGCCACGGCCCGCAGTGAAACCCGAGTGAACGTCCGCGGCTTTCCGCGGCCTGAGCATCACCAGATCGCGAAGAAACAGATCACTCCGATGGCCTGATGATTGCGCGTTCCAGTGCAGGAGCGACGTATGAGAGGCATCGCATCAGCGATCACAATTCTGATCATCGGCGTGCTCGTCTCCGGCTGCGATAGTGATGATGTCGTGACGACCGAGCCGTCCGCGTTCAAGAACGAGTTGAACATCGCGCTCGTTCCCTCCGCTATCGGTCTCTGTCCTTCGGTCTCGCCCTTCCCCGTTCCGTTCGTGCTCAATGTCACAGCCGGCACACAGCCGCTGATACTTTCTGAGGTACGCATTCAGCCGACGAATCCGTTCGGCCGCACGTCGCCGCCAACGATTTTCGATTCGTCGTCACTCACGCGCCGATTCGGGAGCGCGACGGTCGAACGTTTCGGGTCGCGACAGTTCCACTTCACGCACGATTTCTGGTGTAACGTCACGGGCGATCTCGGGCTCATCTGGGTCACGACGAGGGACGGCGCCGGTGCGGAGCGCGTCTCGCAGATGCCGGTGCTCGCTCGCTAACGCCCGCCGAGCTTCCCGCTTGATGGCGCGCTGATTATCGGCCACCCTCACGTGGATCGTGGACCAGGGACGACGTGGACCTGGGACGGACCAGGCACCAGGACCCAGGGACATGGGACATTGCGTCACCCCTGGGAACCGCTGATGATCCGGAGGTAAGCCCGCCACGGGCCGACTGCATCCGAGTACTGTCGGGCGAGCACGCGCGAAATCTGCGCGACGTGATCGAGGTCGTGTGCGACCCACGTAGCCAGGAGCTGTCCCAGCGTCACGACGCCGAGCTCGGGATGCCGACCGCGGCGCTCGAAGTCGGCCTCGGTGAGGTTCATCGACTCGAGCTGGCGGAGGTTCTCGCGCCGCAGCAAGGCGAACTCGTCGAGCAGGCTGCCCAGCGTCCGCCCTTCCGAGGCGGCGAACTGCGCGAAGCGATCGAACTTGTCGAATGCGCGTGCCTCGCCGTGCTCGAGGATGATCCGCACCCGCGGTATCCAGTCGGTGTGTTCGCCATGAATCAGGTGGCCAACGACATCGAACGGACTCCAGGTCTGCCCACCTTCGTGAGCCGCGATCCAGCCCGCTGGCAGTCCACGCAGAAGGGCGTCGAGCGTCGGCGGCATTCGGGCGAGAATGGCGACGGCCTCCTCCATCGACAACCGGCGTCGCGTGCGGTCGGTCTCACTTGCCATATGGTCCCTCCGGGTTGAGTATTACAGTCGTCGCATCCGGCGTCAGCCGGACCGCTCATCCACAGGGAAAGGAGCCGGGCTCACTCAACCGTCACGAAAAAAGGAGAGAGCATGCGCGTTATCACACGTGTGGTGGTCGCCTTTGCGTCGTTCGTGATCCTGCCGGCAACGGCCTTTGCTCAAGCGTCGCTTTCGGGCTTCGTCAAGGACACCTCGGGCGGCGTGCTGCCCGGCGTGAGCGTGGAGGCATCCAGCCCGGTCCTGATCGAGAAGATGCGCTCCGGTATTACCGACTCAACCGGGCTCTACCGGATTCCAGACCTGCCACCCGGCACCTACACCGTGACGTTCAGCCTGCCGGGGTTTTCCACTGTCAGCCGCGAGGGCGTCGAGGTCGCTGGCGGCGGCGTCACCACCATCAACGCGGACATGCGGGTCGGCGCGCTGAGCGAGACGATCACCGTCACTGGCGAATCACCGGTCGTCGACACGCAGACCAGCACACGACGGCAGGTCGTGCTCTCGAACTCCGTGGTCCAGTCGATCCCGGCATCGCGCGGATACGGCAACCTGCTCGCGACGGTTCCCGGCATTCAGGCGACCGGGCTCGACGTCAGCTCCAATGTGTCGACGAACTTCTTCACCGCGCGAGGGGGACGCGGTAACGAGGGCACGATCCAGATCGACGGCATGAACGTCGGGTCAGCGTTCAATGGCGGCGGTGTCGCCGGCTTCGGCTACCCGATCGGCGAGTCGTCGGAGATCCAGGTCACCATCGCGGGCGGTCTCGGCGAAGTCGATCGTGGCGGCCCCGCATTCAACCTCGTCCCGAAGACTGGCGGAAACTCGTTCAGTGGCACCGGCTTCCTCAGCCTCGCCGGCAAATGGTCGCAAGGCAACAACCTCGACGACGAGTTGATTGGCTACGGCCTGACCCAGGTCCCCGGACTGATCAAGAACTGGGACACCAACTTCGCCATCGGTGGTCCGATCATCCGTGACCGCCTGTGGTTCTTCAACAACATCAGGAGCTACGGCAACCACCAGGAGATCACCGGGCTCTTCGGCAACCGAAACGCGGGTGACCCGACGAAGTGGTTCTACGAACGCGACGACAACCTGACGGCACGTGGAGCAGCGGCCAAGATGATCGAGGCCATCCGCCTGACCGGGCAGGCCACACCACGCAACAAGGTCGGCTTCTATCTCGACTATCAGAACGTGTGCAACGGATCAGCGTACGCCCGGGGGGCGGAGCAATGCCGCGATCGAGGCGAAGACTGGGTCGCGCTCGGCAGCGTCGGCGCCGGGTTCTTCGGCGCACTCTCGCCCGAAGCCGGCAACGTATGGGACAACCGCGAGAAGATCACGCAGTTCACCTGGTCGTCGCCCGCCACGAACAAGCTGCTGCTCGAGGCCGGATTCTCGCAGTTCGCGAGCCGGTTCGGTGGCCAGATCCCGGGCGGGGCGCTGACCGATTTCATCCCGGTGCAGGAGCAGAGCACGCTCGGGGGGACGCCGGTCGGCAACTTCACCTATCGTGGCTGGTCCTCGGCCGGCTCGAACGAGCAGGCGCACAACGTCTGGCGTGCCTCGGCGACCTACGTCACCGGCGCGCACAGCATGAAGATTGGCTATCAGGCGGCCTTCCAAGTGCAGAAGAACTTCCAGAATGCCGGCAGCCAGATCAGTTACGTCTTCAACAACCGGACGCCGATTCAATTCACGCTGCGCGACGCGCCGTTCTGGCAAAGCAACCGCACGCGCTTCGATGCGTTCTACATCCAGGACCAGTGGACCCGAGGGCGACTCACGTTGCAGGGCGGCCTGCGCTACGAACATGCCTGGAGCTGGTTCCCCGAGGGCGAAAACGGCGTCGTCGAGGACAACCAGTTCGGAACCAGGTTCATCTTCCCGCATCAGGACGGCGTGACCGGCTATCACGACATCACGCCACGCATGGGGGCCGCCTACGACGTGTTCGGCACCGGGAAGACCGTCGTGAAGGGGAATATCAGCAAGTATCTGCAGGCAGCCAACAACGACGCGCAGTACACCATTGGCAATCCCGCGGTGACGTTCCAGCAGACCACCAACCGATCGTGGACGGATTCGAACGGCAACTTCGTCGTGGACTGCGTGCTGATGAACAGAGTGGCAGAGGACAACCGGCCCACCGGTGGCGATGTCTGCGGCCCCTGGACGAACCTGAACTTCGGCAATCCGTTCAGCACCACGACCGTCAATCCCGAGGTGTTGCACGGCTGGGGGGTCAGGCCCTGGGACTGGCAGTACGGCATTTCGATCCAGCACGAGCTGTTGCCGCGCGTCTCGATTGACGTCGGCTACAACCGCCGGATCTTTGGCAACCACTTCTTCACGGACAACCGCGCCATCGGACCGCAGGACTTCGATGTCGCGACGATCACCGCGCCCGGCAACCCCAATCTCCCCGATGGTGGCGGATACCCGGTGACCTTCGTGACACGGAACACCCGCTCGCCACTCGGAGCGACCGACAACTACTACACCTTCGCCAGCGACTACGGCGATGTGACGACCTACTGGCACGGTGTGGACGCGTCGGTGAACGCGCGCACGAGCAACGGCATCACGTTCCAGGGCGGAACGAGCACCGGCCGCGGCGTCAGGGACTACTGCGAGATCACCGCCGCCCTGCCCGAGCTCTACGTCACCACCGGCGCCGTCCTGCTGAATGCCCAGCGCGATGCCTGCGCGGTCGATGAACCGTGGCTGACGACGTTCCGCGCGTCGGCGACGTACACGATCCCGCGGATCGACGTGCTCGTGTCCGGTTCGCTCAGATCGACGCCGAACGTGCAGCCATCGACCATCAATACGTTCGTCGCGACCAATGGCAATTCCGTGGCCGCGAACTACAACGTCACGAGCGCCATTCTTCAGGGATCGTCGCTGGGACGGCCGCTGGCGCCGGGCCTCGCGTTCCAGACCGTCGATCTGACGCTGCCGGGTGACGTGTACGGCGGACGGATCAACTCAGTGGACATGAGGGTCGCGAAGGTCCTTCGCTTCGGGGGGACGACGACCAACGTCGGATTCGACTTCTACAACCTGTTCAACGCGAACACCGGGACCGCGTTCAACCAGGTCTACGACGTCGCCTCGAACGGCGCGAGCTGGCTGAGGCCGACGACGATCCTGAACCCACGCTTCGCGCGCTTCAACCTGACGGTGAACTTCTGAAGGCGCTAACTCCCAACTTCCAATTTCCAACTTCCAAAAGAGTCTTGGAGATTGGCAGTTGGGAGTTGGGAGTTTGGTTATCGCTTACCGAAAGATCCGTCCGATGCCGACGTAGAAACGAGAAGCGCCGTCAGATCCCGCGCTGCCCCCGACGAAGACCGGACCGAGCAGCGTCTCGGCGATCAGCCCGATGCTCCCATTGGTCTCGAAGGCGGCCGTATCCCAGTCGTCGAACGCAGACCCGAACTCGAGCCACCCGCCGGCAAGGACCGCTCCGCCCATGAAATCCGGAAGGCGTAACACTTCGCTAAGATAGCCGCCGGTCATTAGCACGAAGCTATCACCTCTGAGCTCTCCTCCGTCGAGCGCGCTCAGCTGAAACGGACCGCCGAGCGCGAACTGTTCGGTCGGCAGCGGTCGATCGCCAAACGACGTGCCCGCACCGCCGAGCGCGAATATCCGGTTGCGTGCGCCCCGATCGAGCGACTGCGCCCACGACATTCCGGCCTCGAATTGCGTGATGCCTTCCGTCGAACGGTCGGTCTCGACATCGGGCATCGGCGAGGACAGGTAGTGGCGCAACTGGGACACGGCATGCACACCGCGCGAGGGCACGATCGGATTGTCCTGAGAATCGTGCGTCCACTCCAGACGGGCTATCGATTGCGTGCCGGCCAGCGAAGGCAGGTCGGGGCTTCCGACCCTGACCTCGGTGTCGACGTGCCCCCACAGCATGCCGGCCCGGACTTCGCTGATCCGGCCGACGTTCACGCCGACGTCAGCGCCGAGCAGGGCGCGGCCTTGATGGTAGGTGGCCAGGACCGTGTGCTCTTCGATGACGTTGAGCGTGCGTGACGAGACAGCGGCGAGCGGCTCGAAAAATAGCGGTGTGCTACCGAGAGGATTGTACAGCGCGACTCCGGCAGAGGGGTCTGAACCCACGGCGACATCCACGCGCAGCTCAGAACCTGACCCCGCCACATCGAACGCCAGATAGCGTCCAGCCAATCCGAATCTGAACGAGTTCGAGGTCGTGTCCTCGAGGCTGACTCCGAGAAAGAGGAACGGCGGAGCGTACGACTTCGGATGGGCACGCACGATCAACCCTTGCGCCCCATCGCGGTCGGCGAGCTCCCATGTCAATGACTCGTAGCGTCCGAGGCCGCCAAGCTCGGTCAGGTCGGCCTCGAGCTCCGCCAGGTTCAGCGGGCGGCCGATCTGATCGGTCAACTCGCGCCGCATGATGCCCTCGTCCACACGCCCGGCGCCGTCGATCTCGAGGAAGGTGGGGACCGGAAGCGAACGCCGGCGCGCGGCGGCGCGCGCATCACGCCACGCGTCCGACGTGGCCTGGTCGACCGCATGCGGGAGAAGTTCGGCGCGCATTGCCTCGGTCGCGTCGTACCCCTCACGAATGAGATCGCGGAAGCGCCGCCAGTCGAGCGACCCGTAATCGTTGAGCGGCACGTTGATGACGATGTCGGCGGCGGCCATGCCTCGCACGGTGTTCGCGCGCATCATCGCGTCCATCGTGCTGCTGGCGATGCCCAGCATCGAGCCGGCAATCCGGCTCTTGTCGGACAGATCGCCAACGTTGACGGCGATGACCACGGCCGCACCCATGTCACGGACCACGTCGGCGGGGATGTTATCCACCGCACCGCCGTCCACCAGCACCTGGTTGTTCATCGCGACCGGCGGAAACACCGCCGGCAGCGACATCGTCGCGCGCATGGCTCGCGCGAGCGAACCGCGATCGAGCACGACGCGGTTGGCGGTCAACAGATCGAACGCGACGCAGCGGAATGGCGTCGGCAGCTGGTCGAAGGTCGCGAGCGCGTAGTACGGCGCGGTCACGCGATGAAGGAGCAGATCCACCTGCTGGCCACCGTTGAGCGATGTCTGAACCGAGAGCCCGCCCTTCAAGCCGAACTCCAGGTACGCGGGATAGGCGCGCGAGTCGCGTTTCCGGCGAACCGATTGAAACGGAAAGTCCGAGCTGTCGAACATCACCGTCCAGTCGATGTCTGCGAGCATGCCTTCGACTTCGTCCGGCGACATGCCGGTGGCGTACGAGCCGCCGATCAACCCGCCCATGCTCGTACCGGCGACGACATCGATGGGGATGCGGTGTTCTTCGAGCCAGCGCAGGACGCCGACATGCGCAAGGCCGCGAGCGCTGCCGCCACCCAGTGCAACGCCGACCCGCGGCCGCGACGGCGGCGTCTGTGCGCCGGCATCGACGGCGTGAAGGCAGGCAACCAGTGTGAACAGGAGCGCGTTCAGTGAGCGGTACGAGTTGGACATCACGTTCATCATCGCCGACGAGCCCCCCACCGGTATCCACGGAATATCGCGGGCGTAAATGTGGCGGGCATCAAATGCCGCAGGGATCGCGCGATAGTACGTGGAGTCTGCATTGCACTGCCCAGCGTGAATCACGGAGGCCAGACATGACACGTACTTGTCTCGGAATGGCGTGCGCTCTGCTCGTCATGACCGCAACTCAGGGGCAGGCGCAGACAGCCGCGGCAGCAGCAGCCAAAGCGAGCCCGGCCCTGATCGGCGCCCTATCGAAGGAAATTGGCGCCACACCTGAACAGTCCGCCGGCGCCGCGGGGGCATTGTTCGGTGTCGCGAAGTCGCGTCTTCAGCCGAATCAATTCTCACAGGTCGCGGGCGCAGTTCCGGGCATGGACCTGCTGCTCAAGGCTGCGCCGACCGGTGGGGGCGGTGGCGGGCTGGGCGCAGTCACGGGTGGCCTGGGACAATTGGGTGGCTCGGCGGGCGGCCTGGCCAGTGCCGCGAGCGCGTTCTCGAAGCTCGGTCTGAGCCCGGATATGGTCAGCAAGGCAATTCCCGTGCTTCTTTCGTTTGTCACCAAGTCGGGTGGTGCGAATGTCGGCCAACTCCTGGCGGGCGCGTTGAAATAGCTCACAGCGTTATCCTGTGCGCATGAGAGTCACGCTCTTCCTCGCATGCGCACTCGCGCTTCTGTGCACAGCCACGGCGAGCGCGCAGGACGGCCGCGGCAAGCCGGTTCGTCCGGCACCGCCAGCGCCGCGCTGGCCCGACGGCACCATCAACCTTGGCGCCGTCCCTGGCCAGGCCGGGCTCTGGGAAGGCGCCGAGCCGCTCGCAACCAACCCGAAGAACTACGAGACCGTCAGCGGCCGGCCGAGGCCGGGACTCGTCGACCTCGACCTGGTGCCGCTGCAGCCGTGGGCGAAGGCGCTGCTCGACGAGCGGCACGCCCGCTTTCTGGCCGACGAGCCGTACACGCGTTGCAAGCCGTCCCCAGCGGCACGCGCATTCGGGACGGCCTACGGCGTCGAACTGCTGAACATACCCGGCGATCGGATCTACCTGTTCCAGACCGGCGGCGCGCACTCGTATCGAGTGATTTACATGGATGGGCGCACGCACCCCGCTACTGTCTCACCGAGCGCATTCGGCCACTCGATCGGATGGTGGGAAGGAGACACGCTCGTGATCGACACCGTCGCCATCGACGAAAGCGCGTGGGTCGAACGATGGGCGATGCCACACACGAGCCGACTGCACACGATCGAGCGGGTCACGCGCCTCGACTTCAACACGTTGAAGTACGAGCTGACGGTCGATGATCCCGGCGCCTACACCGCTCCGTGGACCAGCGGGTACACGAAGCAGTGGATTGCGAACCAGGAGACGTTCGAGTACGTCTGCCAGGAGAACAACTACGGACCGCAGATGATGGTCGGCTTCGAAGGCGGCGAGGCGCGCGCCAGCACGGTCGTGCCTTAGAACATCGTTGATTGAAAGATCTTTGATTGTTGATCCCAAACCAACATTACGCAGTTGCGTGCACCCGCTTCGGCTGATAGCTACCCACCACCGGGCGGAAT
>JAICEG010000031.1 GCA_025924295.1 Vicinamibacteria bacterium | reverse complement strand
CCCTGAAGCTGATCGACGCCCTTGAAACGGGCGACGTCGATCAGAACCCCACGCGTCACAATCGGGCCGACGTTCTCGATCCCGAGTTTCGTCAGCCCTTCGGCCTGAGCGAATTCCGATCGGCGATTCCCGTTGTAGAACAGGTCACCGATGCCGACGTGCCCGAGCCCGTCGAACTGGGTGCCGATCTGCCCCAGCTCGCCGCTGATGATCTCGTCGTGGTAGACCGCCTGGTTCTTCCCGGGCATCGAGAAGACATAGGGGATCCGCAGGCTGTAGTGCCGCGAGCCGAACATCGGCATGCCCGGCTCGTAGACGTGCCCGAGCTGATAGACCGTCCCCTTGGTGATCAGGTTCTTTGCCTCGAGCACCTTGGCCGGGGTCAACCGGTTCGCCGCGCCGCGCTGGTCGTCCGCGCCCCAGCGCGACGGATACCAGCGATCAGTCTGCCCCAGCGCACTCGAACATGCCAGGAGAACGCCGGTGACGAAGAGCGCACCGGCTGCCCACACGCGACGGTCTGCGAACATCGGATCCTCCCGGAATGAACCGCTCTACTTCGCGTCGAGCTTTTCGAACACTTCCTTGGCCGCGCGGAACGAATCGACACCGGCGGGAACACCAGCGTAGATCGCCACCTGCATGAAGACCTCGCGAATCTCGTCGCGCGAGACGCCGTTCTTGAGCGCTCCAGCAATGTGCAGCCGCAGCTCGTGCGGACGATTCAGGCAGCTGATCATCGCCAGGTTGAGCATGCTTCTCGTCTTGCGGTCGAGCCCTTCGCGTCCCCACACCGCGCCCCAGCAGTACTCCGTGACGAGCTCCTGCATCGGCATGCTGAAGCTGTCGGCCGCCTTGAACGCCGCATCGACAAACTCTTTGCCGAGCACTGCACTCCGAATCTCGCGACCCTTCTCGAAGGTTGCTTTATCCATTGCGTCTTTAACCTCGCCTTTGACTCTTGACGTTTGACCTTTGACCTACTTGATCTCAACCCCTGCCCACTCTTCCACCACCCTCGCAATCGAGGTGAAGTCAGAGTCGGGCCCGAACTTCGCGTTGGTGATCGCCAGCATCTGACGAACCGCCGCACCCGCGACCATCGGGACGCCGAGTGCTTCTGCCTCGTCCAGACACAGCCGCACGTCCTTGTAGGACAGCCCCGTTGTGAAGCCGAAGTCGAACGTGCGCGGGATCACCGACTTGGGAAACTTGTCCTGGGTCGCGCTGTTGCGTCCGCTCCCGGCGTTGATGATGTCGCAGAGCGTCTTCGCGTCGAGTCCCGCCTTCACGCCCATGGCGACGGCTTCTGACGACAGGACGATCGCGGCGGCGGCGAGCAGATTGTTCGCCAGCTTGGCAATCTGCGCGAGCCCCGGCTTCTCGCCAACATAAAACGTCTTGCCGAATGTCTTCAACACCGGGTCCACCACCGGAAAGGTGTCCTTCCTGCACGACACCATCACGGCAAGCGTTCCCTTGGTCGCGCCGCCGATGCCGCCGCTGACCGGTGAGTCAACCCACGAGACGCCACGCTCGGACGCCGCCTTGGCCACGACACTGGCTACGCTCGGCCCCGTTGTGGACAGGTCGATCAACGTCTTCAGGCGGTTTCCCTTGAGGACGCTGTTCAGGCACACCGCCTGGACGATGGGCGGCGTCGGCAGACTGATGAGCACCATGTCGGCCGACGAAGCGACGTCTTCGGCAGACGAGGCGACCTTCGCGCCTCGTGCCGCCAGCGGCTTCACGGCTTCCCCATTTGTATCGAACACACACAGCGTGTGACCGGCATCGAGAAGCCGATTCGCCATCGGCCCGCCCATTCGCCCCACACCCACGAACCCGAGAACTTGATCCATATCCCCTCTGCCTGCTACCGCTGAATGAACGGATTGGGCACCGTCGTTGCCGTCGAGATCCACACGCTCTTGACCTGCAGGTATTCCTTGATCATTTCCTGACCGCTCTCACGACCGATGCCCGATCGCTTGTAGCCACCAAACGGCGACAGGTAGCTGACCGCGCGATAGGTGTTGATCCAGACCGTGCCGGCCTGGAGTTTCTCGGCCATCGTCAGCGCACGGCGCATGTTCTGCGTCCACACGCCGGCCGCCAGACCATACACCACGTCGTTGCCGATCGCGATCGCTTCCTCTTCATCCTTGAACGGGATGACCGAGAGCACCGGACCGAACACCTCCTCCTGAGCGATCCGCATCTGGTTGTTGACACCCTCGAAGATGGTCGGCTCCACGAACCACCCGCTGCCGCATTCCGGACGCGTGGCGCGGCCGCCGCCGAGCACGGCCCTGGCGCCTTCACCCTTCGCGATGTCGATGTAGTTGAGGATCTTCTCGAACTGCGGCTTGTTCGTCACCGGTCCGATCTGCGTACCGGCGTCCATCGGGTTCCCCATTTTCGCCGTCTTCGCAAACGCGACCAGCCTGTCGAGGAACTGGTCGTGGATGGTCTGCTGCACGAGCAGCCTCGATCCCGCAATGCACGTCTGTCCGGTCGCCGCGAAAATCCCGGAGATCGCGCCTTTCACCGCGTTGTCGATCTCGGCATCGTCGAACACGATGTTCGGCGACTTGCCGCCCAGCTCCATCGTCACGTGCTTGAGGCCACGCGCGGCGGCTTCGTAGATGCGCTGACCGGTTACATCCGATCCGGTGAAGGCAACCTTCGCGACCAGTGGATGCTCGACGAGCGGCGCGCCCACGTCTGCGCCGAAGCCGGTGACGACATTCACGACGCCGGGCGGGAAACCAGCCTGCTCCACGAGCTTCATCAACTCGAGGACCGACGCCGAGGTGAACTCCGATGGCTTGATGACCACGGTGTTGCCGGCAGCCAGCGCCGGCGCCAGCTTCCACGTCGTCAGCAGCAGCGGAGAGTTCCAGGGAATGATCGCGGCAACGACGCCGAGCGGTTCGTAGCGCGTGTAGTTGAACGTGTCGGGCTTGTCCGTCGGCAGGACGGCGCCTTCGATCTTGTCGGCGAGGCCGCCGTAGTAGTGATACCACTGGGCCATGTACGCCGTTTGCATGCTCATCTCGGCGTAGAGCTTGCCGTTGTCGCGGACTTCGACCTCCGCCAGCCGCTGCGAATGCTCGGTGATGAGATCACCGAGTCGTCGCACCAGTGCGCCGCGACGCGACGCCGTCAGCTTCGGCCACTCGCCGCAGGCGAACGCCTTGTGCGCCGCCCGCACGGCACGATCGACGTCGGCCGGGGTCCCCCTGGGAATCAGCGCCCAGGGGCTGGCGCGAAACGGGTCGTCGCTCTCGAAGTGGTCACTCGATGCGGCATCGACCCATTGGCCGTCGATGTACATCTTGTAGGTGGTGAGTGTTGCGGTGGCGGTCACAGCACGATCTCCAACGGATCACCATATCGGTAACCGCACACTATGCGCAAATGCGAGTGAGTCCGGCTGGGACACTACGTAGTGTCCGCCTTTCGGCGGACCCGATATCACGAGGCGATTTGACGTCCGACGCGATCGCCGGCCGGCTGCGCGACTGACGCCGCATGTGCCAGGGGCACGCGCACCACGAACCGCTCGCCCGCGATTCCCCAGTGCAACGGGCGACCGACAATCAGGCGCATACGTTCATCGAGATTCTGCAAGCCCAGGCCGGTCGAGGGGACGGGGGCAGGTCGAGGGCGAAATCGGTTGCTGATGATCAGATCCGTGTCCTCACGCTCGATTCTCACCTCGAGCGGCGAGTGGCGGTCGAAGGCGTTGTGCTTGACCGCATTCTCGAACAACTCCTGGAGGACGAGCGGCGGAAGGTTCCACTGCCGCGCCTCCGCCCGATCCACGGCATCCTCGAGCCGCACGGAGTCGGCGAATCGGATCTCAGCGAGCACGCGCTGCCGTTCGAGCGACGCCAGTTCCTCGGCCAGCGGCACCAGCGTCCGACCGCGCGTGTCGACGACGTAGCGATAGGTCGCGGCCAGGGCCTCGACGAACGCCATCGCACGCTGCGGCTTCGTCTCGATCAGCTGCAACAGGCTGTTCAGGCTGTTGTAGAGGAAGTGCGGATCGACATCTCGCTGAAGCGCATCGAGCTCGGCTTGCAGCCGCATGCGTTCCAGTCGCTCTTTCGAGAGCCGATCGCGCTCCCAGTACCTGAACATGAACAACGTCTCGTAGACGTGCGCGATGACGACGACCAACATGACCGTCACGACGATGGCGAAGACCAGCCGCGGTGTCGTGAGTGACGGATCGGCCGACAGCTGGCCCCAGAGCCACAGCAGGCCCCACGTCATCGGCACGGTGAACAGTGTGATCGTCCCGAGCAGCAGCGCGATCCGCATCCACGGCTGCTCGAACCACGCGAAGCGCGACCGGAAGCGATCGTGCAGGCGCCGGTTACCCTCCCAGATCGTGAACGCCACGAACCAGAAGTACACGTAGTGGGCGAGGAGTTCGCCCGCGCCGTACCGTGCGTTGTCGATGAACCCGGCCAGGTTCGGGATCACTACGCCGATGATCGGACTGAGCAGCAGGCGCGGCCAGAAATCCCTGACCACGATCCGGTGCCCGTCGCTCGGCGCGCAGCGTGGGGTGGTCACCTCCTGAGTGTGAGTCAGAGGGACGAATTCCGCAACGGCGAGGGATGAACCAGGCTAGTGTGAAACTGCATCGAGATTCATCAATTTCAGGGCGTTCTTGAAACGCGGATGTGCACGGACGACGTCGTAGCTCGGGTCGACCGAGGGGAAATAGAAGCTCAGACTGCGTTCCTCCACTGCCCGTTCGAGCCAATCCAGCGCGGATTCGAGATTTCCCAGACCAAGCTCGATCAGTCCGATTGGGAATGCCGGATAGTAGGCGTTCGTTCGCCGCGCGATCAGATCGGCGCGCAAGGCTTCGGCTTCGTCGCGCTGCCCGGCGATGGCCAGGGCATTTCCGAGATCTCCGAGCGAGAACGGTATTTCACCCAGCAGCTCGTTCGACTTCCGGAGGTGGGCAATACCGCGGTCGTATTCGCCCTTCACGATGTACGCGCGTCCCAGGAAGTGAATGCCCAACCCGAAGTTGGGCTCCGATTCGAGTGCACGCTCGTACTCCGCGATGGCCAGATCCGGGTTGCCCGCGAACAGGTGCGTGTTGCCAACGAACGCGATCGGCTCGAGCCAGCGCGGGGCGAGCTCGTGAGCGCGCCGGTAGTAGACACGCGCTTCATCGAAGCGGCGCAGATCGAGCAGGTAGTCGGCATACCAGCTGAAGCCGACTGCCTCATTCGGTGCGAATTCCATCGCCTTGCGGAACTCGGTTTCGGCCCTGGCGTGATCCCACTCGACGAAATGGCTCGCGGCAGCGCGCACCCGCCACGGCCCGCCCGATGTCGGGTCGAGACGCATCGCTTCGGCTGTCTCTTTTTGTACCTGCATCAAGGCATCGGCCGACCGGACCTCGCCGAACCAGATTCGCACCAGGTGCGCGTTCGCGAGACCGGTCCATGCCGGCGCATAACGCGGATCGATTCGAATGGCGTCCTGGTAGTAGCGGATCCCCGTCTCGATCTGCGTGCGGCCGGCGTTGCCGGCAAATCCGGCCAGCGTAACCAGTCGAACGGCTTCGGGATGAGGCGAACCTGCCGACGGTGGCGCAGAGCGGTTCAGCCACCAGACACCGGCGGCGAGCGCAATAATCGCGACGGCCTCCATCCACAGTGACTCCAACAGGAGGATCCTCATGAAGGCCCATCACGCCGTGTTCGTTCCGTCCGGCGTCCAGTTCCACGCCGTGTGCTTCAGCCTTCACCGGTGCTTTCATCATGGAAGCCACCCTCCGGCTTTCCCGCTCGGGTGACGGCTTCAGCGGGACGTGGCGCGCGGACAGTTTCGATACCTCCGGCGCGCTCATCCCCGACCAGCACTTCGAAGGTACGGCCCGCGCCGTAAGAGTGGGAATGGACTGATGCCGTGTCCCATTCTTGTATCTGAGACATGGATTTGAATTCTCAGACCTAAGACCAATACCGGCAGTGGTTTATGCCGTCGGATGGCACTTCTGCGTGTTCAAGAACGGCGCGTACGTCCCTATCGGACCGGGCTGGCACCCGCCGCCACGGCTGCGCGATAACGTCCTGCGCGTCCAACACTTAACCGCCTCCTGCCGGTGCGTGACGCAGTGTGGAGCACAACTTGCTCTGTGTCTCACATCGAGCGGGAGGAACGATGTTACGGATCTCTTTCGGTATTGCGGTCCTGGCGGCGCTGCTTGTGACGTACTGGGTAAATCCGACGGCGGCCTGGGTGGCCCTGTTTTCCACGTCGACCCTGGCGTTGGCGCGGCACGTGCGGCAGCGGGACGAAGAAGCAGAAGCGGCCCTGCAGCGAGTCGTCGAGGAATAGGGCTCGAGCCACACAATCTTCACAATTCACGACCATTGCTGCTGTAGGCAGACGAGCAACGCTCGGGGCCACTCCATTCGTCTTAGGATCCAGCGAGACCTCGTTCAGACGCACGAGGCGAGCTGAGGTTCAGGCGAATGGATCACGCCCTTCGTGCACTCAATCGGTTTGGACTGGGCGCTCGCAAGAGCGAACGGCAGCGAATCTCGGATCCGCGAGGCTGGCTGAAGGCACAACTCGACGGCGGCGCACCGACACTGCGCGCAACGGAGACGACCTCTGCCGCCGCCATCGGTGACGCCGTACGCGCACTGCGCATGCCGGGCCAGCGAGACGAGCAGGAGCGCCGCGAGGCCCGTCGGCGCCTGGTTGCACTCGCGGCCGACGAAGCCCAGACCGCACTCGAAGCACGCATCACCAGCGAACGTCCGTTCGTCGAACGGCTGGTGGCCTTCTGGTCGAACCATCTGTGCGTGTCGGCAGGGTCGAAGGTCCTGGTCGCGCCGCTCGCCGGATCGTACGAGCGCGATGTCATCCGCGCACACGTCCTCGGCCGATTCGAAGACATGGTGCTCGCGTCAGCGAAGCACCCGGCCATGCTCGTGTATCTCGACAACTTCCAGTCGATCGGGCCCTCGTCGGCGGCCGCTCGCGCGAGCCAGCGGAATGGAGCACGGCGCGGCCTGAACGAGAACTACGCTCGCGAACTGTTGGAGCTGCACACGCTGGGCGTGAACGGCGGCTACACGCAGGAAGATGTGCAGCAGCTCGCGCGTATTCTCACCGGGTGGACGATCGACGGAGTCGGTCGCACGGGGGTGCAGCAGACTCCGGTGCGCGCCACCCAACGCGGCCGCGGCATGAACCGCCGGACACCGCCGGAGCCCGGCACTCCGATCGCCTTTGCATTCCAGGAACTGCTGCACGAACCGGGCGCGAAGACGCTGCTGAAAGAGCGCTACGGGGAAGACGGCGTCGTAGAGGGCGAGCGCGCGATTCGGGCTCTCTGCCGGCACCCGTCCACTGCGCAATTCGTCGCCACGAAACTGGCCGTCCACTTCATCAGCGATGAGCCACCCGCTGCGGCCGTCGAGCGCCTCGCGCGTGCATTTCGATCGAGCGATGGGGATCTCAAAGTCGTGTCGCGGGCGATCGTCGACGAGACGGAATCGTGGCGCGCGGATTCCCGGAAGTTCCGTTCGCCGCAGGACTGGTTCGTCGCCGTGTTGCGTGCGTTCGGTGCGAGCGAGGTCGCGCCGAACGCACCCACCGTTCTGCGGCAACTGCGTCAGCCGCTGTGGTCGCCTCCTTCACCCAAGGGCTTCGGTGACCTGATGCAGGAGTGGGCGGATCCCGACTCGCTGCTCAATCGCGGCGAGCTGGCGCGGACGATCTCGCGGCTTCCCTCAGTCGCGGCACTCGACCCGCGCGCGCTGCTCGATGTCGTCGACGTGCCAGCAGGAAATCCTTTGCACACCCTGATCGCGGACACGTCGATTCCCGCCCGCGATCGGGTGGCCCTGATGATCGCCGGCCCGGCGTTCCAGTGGAGGTAGCGACACAATGAAGCGCCGAGACTTCGTTCGCAACATGTGCTACGGCGGGCTCGCCACCTGCGTGGTGCCCAGTGTCAGCTTCGCTCAGGTCAGCACGTCGCGTCGGCTCGTGTTCGTGCTGCTGCGCGGTGGGTTCGATGGCCTCGCGGCGGTGGTCCCTTCCGGTGATCCGGATTACCGCGCGCTGCGTGGTACCTTCGCGTTCAACGAATCAGAGCTGACGCCGCTCGACGACACGTTTGGCCTGGCGCCCGGACTGTCTCCGCTGCGACCGCTGTGGGAGAGCAACGAGCTCGCCGTCGTGCACGCGATGGCGATCCCACACCGCACGCGCAGTCACTTCGACGGCCAGGCCGTGCTCGAAACCGGGCTCGATCGCCCGGTCGGCTCCTCGGACGGATGGCTGAACCGCCTGCTCCAGGTGATGTCCGGCCGACGTTCGGGCATCGCGATCGCAGCGGGCATGCCTCTCTCGCTCACTGGCTCCTACCAGGTGGAATCGTGGTCACCGACGCAGCTTGGCAGCGTGGACGAGGCGTTCCTCGAGCGGCTGGCAGTTCTCTATCGCGCCGACGAACGGCTGCACAACCGTTTCGAGTCCGCACTGCAACAGCAGGATCTCGTGGGCGAAGAACCAATGGCGCGCGGACGCGCACGGCGCGGCGCCGTCACGCCGTTGATGCAGGCAGCGGCGAAAATCCTGCGGCAGGATCAAGGTCCGAACATCGCGGCCATGGAGTTCAGCGGATGGGACACGCACGCGAACCAGGGCCTGGCTGGCGGTGCGCTGGACCGTCTCCTCGGTCAACTCGCTGAAGGACTCGTGGCGTTCCGCACCGAGATGGGCGGCGCCTGGCAGAACACGACGGTCGTCGTCATGACCGAGTTCGGGCGGACCGCTCGACCCAATGGCACGAGGGGAACCGATCATGGAACGGCTGGCGCCGGCTTCGTGCTCGGTCCATCGTTGTCACGCGCGCAGGTGATCGCCGACTGGCCCGGTCTCGCGCAGGGCGCCCTCTTCGAGGGGCGCGATCTCAAGCCGACCGTCGATACCCGCGCGGTACTGAAGGCCGTCGTCGGCGGTGCATTCGACATGACGTCCGCACAACTCGAGCGTGTGTTTCTGAACTCATCAGGTGTGCGGGCAGTGCCAACGTTGATCGCTTGAGCTTACCTCTCGCACAGCAGAGCTCTCGCAAGAGTCCGTGCAGTCGGGCCTTGACCTGAACTGCACGCGAGAGTTAGCGTCCTCCCTCCAATCAACGACTCGTCACGCGGTGGGAGGCCCTCGCCATATGAAGCGCAGTATTCGTGTCATCACCCTTCTTGCGCTTGCCTTAGTTTCAATCGACCTCGGCCACGATCGCGTCGTCGCGCAGGGCAGAGATCAGGAGCCTGCTTCGCGACAGATGCGCAGAGGTCGCGACACAGCAGCGAACAGCCTCTACATCGTGCGAATGGCGGAACTGCCGGTGGTGTTATACGAGGGTGGACTGCCTTCGTATCCCGCCACGCGGCCGGGTCGCGGCAACAAGCTCGATCCCAACAGCGCCGACGTCGCCAGCTACGCGCAGTATCTCGATGCGCGACACAGCCAGATCCTCAGTCGCATCGGCGGAAGCCGAAAAGTCTACGACTTCAAATACACGTTCAACGGATTCGTCGCGGAGCTCACCGAGACACAGGCCGAGATACTCAAGGCTCAAGCCGGCGTTCTCAGCGTGACCAAGGACGAACTGCAGCACGCGGTGACCTCGTCAACGCCGACCTTCCTCGGTCTCGACGAGCGCGGTGGTCTCTGGGATCGCCTGGGCGGAGTGGATGACGCCGGCGAGGACATCGTGATCGGCATCGTCGATTCCGGCATATGGCCGGAGAACCCGAGCTTTTCCGATCGAAGCGACCCACGAGGGCCGCACAAGAAAGGGAAAAAGGACTACGGCCGGCTGAAGGGATGGCACGGCAAGTGTAAGCCCGGCGAGGCGTTTCCTGCCTCGAAGTGCAACCGGAAGGTGGTCGGCGCGCGGCACTTCAACGCCGCCTGGGGAGGCGATGCCGGCCTGAAGGCGCAGCGGCCGTGGGAGTTTGCGTCGCCGCGCGACTACAACGGTCACGGCACGCACACGGCAGCAACAGCGGGCGGCAATCACGACGTCGAGATGACAGGGCCGGCAGCGATCTTCGGCAGCGCGAGCGGCATGGCGCCGCGGGCGCGCATCTCGGTCTACAAGGCGCTGTGGTCCCTGCAGGATGGATCGCAGGCATCCGGGTTCATCTCCGATCTGGTCGCGGCGATCGATCAGGCGGTGGCCGACGGCGTCGACGTCATCAACTACTCGGTCGAAGGCACGCGGACCAACTTCTTCGATCCGGTGCAGATCGCGTTTCTGTTCGCGGCCGATGCCGGCATCTTCGTGGCGGCGGCGGCCGGCAACTCCGGGCCGGGGTTCTTCACGGTCGCACATCCCGGGCCGTGGGTCACGACGGTCGCCGCCGGCACACACAATCGCAGCGGCACCGGCTCGGTCACGCTCGGCAACGGCGTGACGTACACGGGTCCTTCATTGGCGACGCCGGTTGGGCCCGCACCGCTCATCGACTCGACGGCGGCAGGCCTGCCGGGTGCTGATCCCACTGCGGTCGCCCTGTGCTTCACCGCTGCTGACAACGGCGGCGCAGCGGTTCTCGATCCCGCGAAGGTCACCGGCAAGATCGTCGTCTGCGATCGCGGTGTCAGCGCGCGGACGTCGAAGAGCCTCGCGGTCCGTGACGCCGGCGGCGTCGGGATGATCCTCGTGAACACGAGCGACAACAGCCAGAACGCCGACTTCCATTTCGTGCCGTCGATCCACCTCTCGCACATCGAGCGCGGACCGATCAAGGCATATGCAGCGACTGCAGGGGCAACGGCCACGATCAACGAGGCGACGCTCGTCTTCAACGTGCCGGCGCCGGTGTCCGCGTCGTTCTCATCCCGCGGGCCCTCGCTCGCCTCACTCGATCTGATCAAGCCGGACGTCATCGCTCCCGGGCAGGACATCGTGGCGGCTGTCGCGCCGCCTGGCAACGGCGGCCGCTCGTTCGACGTGTACAGCGGCACATCGATGTCCAGTCCGCACGTCGCGGGGCTGGCCGCGCTGCTGAAGCAGAAGCACCCGTCCTGGTCGCCGATGATGATCAAGTCGGCGCTGATGACGAGCGCCGGCGACATCATCGGAGGCGCAAACACGAGCGCCGGCGTGATCTTCAGCCAGGGCGCGGGCCATGTGGCGCCCAACGATGCCGCGAGCCCGGGCCTCGTGTACGACTCGAACGTCAACGACTGGATCGCGTTTCTCTGTGGGGCCACGAGCGGGATCGTGCCCGAGGCGTGCGACGCGCTCGAGGCGGAAGGATACTCACTCGATCCCAGCGATCTGAACGTGCCCTCGATCGCCATCGGCGCATTGACCGGCACGCAGACGATTACTCGAACCGTCACGAACGTCAGCTCGAGGCGCGCGACCTACACGGCCTCGACAACCGGCCTCGCCGGGTTCAACGTCACCGTCAGTCCGTCGACGCTGACGCTGGGTCGAGGCGAGAGCAAGTCGTACACCGTCACGTTCACACGCACGGCTGCACCGCTCAACGCCTTTACAGGCGGCCAGCTGACGTGGACCGACGGAGGCCACTCCGTGCGCAGCCCAGTCATTCTTGTCCCGGTCGCACTCAGTGCGCCCGCGGCGATCTCTGGGACGGGCGGGCCTCTCAGTTACAACGTGGGCTTTGGCTATACCGGCCCGTTCAACGCATCGGCGAGGGGACTGATTCCTGCCCAGCTCAATCAGGGTAGCGTCGCCGACGATCCCGGCGACTCGTTCGATCCGACCGGGCCGGGTGTCGCGTCGTTCTCGGTGGTCGTGCCACCCGGAACGACCTACGCGCGCTTCTCGCTGTTCGACGCGAACGTCTCGCCAGCGAGCGATCTCGACCTGTATGTCTTCAGGGGCACGACGTTCGTGGGAGGCAGCGGAACTGGGACATCGGCCGAAGAAGTCAATCTCTCGAATCCGATCGCTGATACCTACACGGTCTACGTGCACGGGTTCGAAGTCCCCGGCACGGCCAACTTCACGCTGTTCTCGTGGGTGCTGGGATCGACCGCTGCGGGCAACATGACGGTCGCGGCACCCGCAACCGCCACGCTCGGCGGGACCGGTACGGTCACCCTGACGTTCAACGGCCTGACCGCGGGAACGAAGTACCTGGGCTCAGTCGCGTACGACAACGGAGCAGCACTGATCGGTACGCCGACGATCGTGCGCGTCGATCCTTGAGGAACATTGGCGGATCTTTGATCGGTGATTTTTGATTGGTTTGTGATTGGTGATTGTTGATTGATGATTGATGATTCGGGTCTGCTACGAACGTAGTGTGGCGTGAGCCGGACCCGTATCGGTCAATCAACAATCACAAATCGCCAATCAACAAACAATCAACCATCAAAGATCGCCAAATCAATGATGTTCTACTGAGCCATCAGCTTGCGCAGGAGCGCAGCGGTGTCCTCGTGGACATCGATGCGCGCGCCGCCGCGGCTGTTGCCGCCGGCCTTGCCGAGTGCGGAGTCGACGGGCGTGTTGCCCTTGGCGTCCTTGGCGTTGAGATCGGCGCCGCGTGAGACCAGGAACGTGACGACGTCGTTCCAGCCCCAGCGGGCGGCTTCGTGCAGGGCCGTCAGGCCACGCGAATCCTTTGCGTTGACGTCACCGCCGGCGTCGAGCAACAGCGTCAGCGATTCAATCGAACGCTGCTGCGTGTCCTCGCTCAAGTAGAAGCCACGCGTATCGGCATCCACCGATCCCAGCCCAGCGGCGGCCATCGTTGGCGTCACCGCCTGGTTGTTGGTGAGCGTCAGGTCGGCGCGTTTGGCAAGCAGCAGGCGGATCGCCGGTGCATCGAGCGCCTTGGCCGCTCGCAGCAGCGGCGTCGTTCCAGTGGTGATGAGACGGTCGAGGCCGCGATCGTTGCCGACGTTGCGGAATGGCGGCGGCAGCCGTAGCCGGGCGTTGGGATTCGCGCCGGCATCGAGCAGCATGCCAATGATGTCGAGGCTGCTGGTCTCATCGAGCGACGGCAGGTCGGGACGTCCGCCGCGCGGAATCGTGTTGACGTCGACCGCAGCGTAGAGCGGCGCGCGGCCCCACAGATCCCACTGGTTCGGGTTCGCACCGGCCTTGATCAGGTATGCCGCCGTATCGAACTGCATGTTGACGATCGCGGTGAGCAGCGGGCCCAGCCCCTCGGGATCGGCGAGGTTGATCTCGGCGCCCTTCTCGACAAGCGCGCGCGCACAATCGACGCACCCCTCGCGCGCGGCGTACAAGAGCGGGGTGAGCCCCCCGGCCGGGCGATAGATCGCGCGCGGCTCGGCGGTCACCTGCCGCTGCCAGTCGTTCACCGTGGATCGGGCGTTCACCTGCGCACCGCGTGCCAGCAGCTCACGTACCATGGCCGGCTGCTGCTGCGCCGTCGCCCACATCAGGGCTGTCTGTCCGCGCCACTTCTCCACTGCGTTGACGTTGGCGCCTCGCTCGATCAGCAGCCGCGCGGCATCAACCTGACTGGTCCGCGCCACGATCATCAGGGCCGTCTGACCGTCCGCGTTCGGAGACTCCACGTCTGCGCCAGCCTCGATCAGCGCCGCGAGAAGCGGAGCGCTGGCCACGACCGCCGCTTCGGACATGGGCGTCGCACCGTAGTCGTTCTTGACGTTGACCTTGGCTCCGGCGCGAATCAGTCGGGTGACGAGATCGAGGTCGTTGCGCTGCACGGCCCAGTGCAGGGCCGTCGTCCCATCCGGTTCGGGAGCGTTGACGTCGACACGCTGGGTGATCAGTTTCACCGCCGCCTCGCGATTCCCGGCCTTGACGGCGTCGACGAGCGGAGGAGCGGCTGCACCTGAAGGCGCGGCTTGAACTCCCAAGACGAAGAGCGCAACGAGAGCAGATACGGTTTTCAACGATTACAGCTCCGAGAACAGCTGCGTGCTGTTGCCGAACTTGTCCACGGGGACTCCCGCGCGCTCGAGCAGCGTCAGGTGCAGGTTCGCGAGCGGCGTCTTGTCCTCGTACTTCAGGTGCTGGCCGCCCTTGAGCTTTCCGCATCCGCCACCCAGCACGATCGTCGGGAGCGGGAACTCGTCGTGCGCGTTGCTGTTGCTCATATTGCTGCCGTACATCAGGATCGAATTGTCGAGCACCGTTCCCTCGCCGTCCGGCATGGCCGCCAGCTTGGTGAGGAACTTCGCGAACGCCTGGCTGTGATAGGTCTGGATCCTGACCAGCCTCTCCTTCCGCGCCTTGTCGTTCTGGTGATGCGACAGCGGGTGGAAGGCATCGGACACGCCGATGTGGTTGTAGGTGACGTTGCTGCCCTCGCCCGCCATCATGTACGTGAACACGCGCGTCAGGTTGGCCTGATAGGCCAGCGCGATCATGTCGAACATCAGGTTGAGCCGCTGATCGAAGTTCGCCCCGACCGGAACATCCGGCAGCTCGAGGCTCGAGAGATCCTGCGCCTCCATCTTCTGCACGCGGCGCTCGATCTCGCGGACGCTCTCGAGGTAGTCAGCCAGCTTCGCGCGATCCGGCGCATCGAGCGTGCGCTGCAGGTCGTGCGCTTCCTGCGTGACGAGATCGAGAATGCTCGCGAACTGTTGGGTGATCGCCTTGCGTTCCTGCGCGGTGTCACCCTGGCCGAAGAGCCGCTCGAACAGCTTGCGCGGATCGGATTCCATCGGCAGCGGGGTCGTCGGCGACCGGAACGAGATCGTGGCGCCGTAGCTGCAGCCGTAGGTGCGATCGCAGGCACCGTTGCCGCCGCGTCCCTCGGTCGCGACCTCGAGCGACGGCAGCGGCGTCTCCTGGCCGATGTGCTGCGCAGCCAGCTGGTCGATGGTCACCCCACCGTGCGGTTCCTGGCTCGGTTCAGGGGTGACGCAACTGAGCCACGTGCCCGGGTTGAGCGCGTGCACCGGCGGTGCGATCGCCGGTTTGTTTTCGAGACCGCTGACGATCGTCAACTGCTTCTTGAACGGCTCGAACGGCTGCAGGATCGGGGAGAGCTCGAACTGTGTTCCGACGGCGGCCGGCGTCCAGTGCTCCATGATGGCGCCGTGCGGCAGGTACATGAAGCCCATGCGAGGCTTCGGCGCCGCGGCGGTGCGAGCGAGCACCGTCCACGCCGGGACCATGGCATCCAGCAGCGGCAGGCCGACCGCCACACCAGCACCGCGAAGGAAGGTACGCCGTGAGAGATGCTTTTTCGTGATGAACATGACTCGTCTCCGGTCCTCGCCGGGTCTACAGAACAAGACCCGGCCTACGCTCTATTGAGTGCTGCTGCCATTTTCCGCCTGCGGAACCATCCGCATCCGGAACGGCTCGCTCCGGACGATTCCCAGGACGATCGATGAAAACCGATACTTGTCGCGCGCCGACTCACGCACGATGCGCCGCACGGTCGGCATGTCGTAGTACTCGATCGTCCGGCCGAGCGCGTAGGTCATGAGCCGCTCGGTCAGCGTCTGCACGAACTGATCGGGCTGCCGGATCAGCGCTGCGCGAAGATCGGCTGGCGTCTGTACTGCAGTGCCGTCGATGAGGCTGCCGGATGCGTCGATGGCCGTGCCGGCATAACGGTCTTCCGATCGCCATTCGCCGATGGCATCGAAGTTCTCGAGCGCAAAGCCGAGCGGATCCATCACGCCGTGGCAGGCGTTGCACGCCGGCTTGGCCCGATGCTCCTCCATGATCTCGCGCACCGTTTTCGCCTTCTCGCCATCCTTGTTCTCGGGGAACGCTTCCACGTCCGGGGGCGGTGCCGCCGGAGGCGTGCCAAGGACGTTCTCGAGGATCCACGCGCCCCGCAACACTGGCGCCGTGCGATTGGCGTACGACGTGGTCAGCAGAACGGCGCCCTTGCCGAGCAGCCCCCACCGGTTCTGATCGGTGAGCGTGATGCGGCGGAAGCGATCGCCTCTGACGTTCGCGATCCCGTAGTGGAGCGCCAGTCGTTCGTTGACGAAGGTGTCGTTCGCCGTCAACAAATCGAGAACGCTGCGATCCTCGCGCAGGATGGTCCCGACGAACAGCTCCATCTCGCGCCGGAACGCCGCGCGCAGGCTGTCGTCGAAGTTGGGGAAGATGATCGGGTCGGGATCGATCTCGTCGAGCGCCCGCATCTTCAGCCACTGAAATGCGAAGTTGCTCACCAGCGTCTCGGCGCGCGGGTCGGCGAGCAATCGCTTGACCTGGGCGTCGAGGACACCTGGCGTCGAGAGCGTCCGTCGCTCCGCCGCTGCCAGCAGTGCTTCGTCCGGCGCACGGCCAATCAGGAAGAACGACAGGCGTGACGCCAGCTCGATATCGGAAATCGCGTGCACGCTGCCGGGAGCGAGACCCGAAGGCGAACGCTCGGCGCGATAGAGGAACTTGGGGCTGGCGAGGATCGTGGGCAGCGCATCGCGGATCGCAGTGTCGAAGTCGCTCACGCCTCGCGCCGCGCCATAGAACGCGAGCGGCGCTTCCAGGTCCGCGTCGGTGATTGGACGTCGATACGCCTTGCGCGCCAGCGACGACAGGATCCGCCGCGCACACTGGAGTTCCTCGCCCTGGTTGGCCGGCCGGCAGATGAAGACGCGTGCCCGGCTCGGCGTATCGCTCACGCCGGTCGGGTTGAACGGCCCCTGGATCTCGAGGCTGCCGATGCGCGGAATGCGATCCTCTCCCGCCGACGGCCGGAACGAATGCAGGACGTCGTCGGACTCCGCGTACGTCCTGGCGATGAAGGTCGCGCCCACCTTGTGCGGCCCGGCGGTGACCTTGATCGGGATGTCCAGGAACCGGGAGTTGATGGCAGCGACTGCTGGCGCCTGCTGCTGATCGATCGCCTTGATGTCGTCCTCGCCGCCAATCGTGTTCTCGAACACCTTTACGCCGTCGATGGTGACGATGAGCGTGTGGCGATACTCCATGCCGCGGACGTACCCGGCGATCGCCATGTTCGGGATATTCAGCTTGTACTCGCCATCGGCTGGGAACAGGTGCTCCACGAGCAGTCCGCCCCGCGTGCCGAGCGGCAGGCCGTCCACGCGCACGGATTGATCGGTCCCGCGAGCAGGACGATACGTCGCGCTCCCTGGACGCGCGGCCGGGTTGCCGATGGCGCGGGCACTCACGACCCGCGCGGCGGAGATGTATTGATCGAGGAACGACGGCGAGACGGTGAGGACGCTCGCGACGTTATCGAATCCCTCGGCCTCATCGTCTTTGGGCAGCAGCGCCGCGGCGTCGATCTTGAGTGCCAGCAGATCCTCGATGGCAGCGGAATACTCGGCGCGATTGAGCCGATGGAGCGCGACGCGACCGGGGTTCGGTCGGGCAGCAGCCGCGTCGTCGAGCGAACGCTCGAGCCACGTCACCATCGACTGGACGCTCGCCTGATCCGGACGACGCACGCCGGGCGGCGGCATCATGCCGGCCCTCAGCTTGCGAACAGTCTTCTCCCACACCTCGGCATGCTCCGGCAGCTTCGCCAGGTCCATCGTGTCGAAGGTCAGACCGGCAGTCTTCGTCTTCTGGTTGTGGCAGGTGACGCAATAGGTGTCGAGAAGAGCGCGCGGCGCCAGCGGCGCGGACGACTGCCCGGCCGCCGCCTGCGCAGCCGAGAGAGTCGCGACGTCAGAGCGTGACGCCGTCACCGCTACGACGAACAACGCGGTCGCGAGAACGAGTGCCTTAGACAATTCCGCCAAGCTCCCGAACGTGGATCCACATACCGCGATAGGTGACCGTCATGAAGAGCGAAGGATCGCCGCAGCGCTGGTCGAACTCCTTCGTCGCGCCGGCGGCCAGCATGTCCCGGGTCCCCATTCCCTTCCGCATCATCTGGTGCAGCCGCTCGCGCAGCGTGACCAGCATCTCGTGCTGGACCTTGAGGTCTGCGCGCGTCTGAATCGGACCGGTGCCCGGCACGACGCGGGTCTCTTCGTTCGTGAGATCCAGCAACGTCTTCGTGGCGGTCATCAGGCCGCCCAGCCATCCGCCACTGACGTAGTCGGCGATCGGATAGCTGTCGACGGCGAGCACGTCACCCGTCACGAGCACGTTGGCGTCGGGAAAAAAGACGTAGATATCGCCGTCGGTGTGCGCCTGCCCGAGAGGGCCGAACTCGATCCGCTCGCGGCCGAACGTCATCTTGCCGGCGTTGTACGAGGTTTGCGTGGGCCAGGCCACTTTCGGCAGCGCCTTGTACGTCCGCCGCTGCCAGTCGACGAAGATGTCGTTCGCGAGGTACTGCCTGGTGTTCTCGTGCGCGATGATCTGCGCGCCGGATCCTCCCAGCAGCTCGTTCGACCCGCAATGATCGGAGTGCCAGTCGGTGTTGAACAGGAACCTGACGGGCTTGCCCGCCGTCAGCCCCGACACCGTGTTGGCGAGTGCGGCCGCATGCTCCCGCTGTCCGCCATTGACCATGAGCGCGCCATCATCGGCCGTGACGACGACAACGTTACCGCCCGTCCCTGACACGAGGGAAACGGTGCTGGTCAGTGGTGTGGTCTTGGGCGTGGGATGAGGAGTCTGCGCAAACGCGCGCGAGCTCGAACTGATCGGAAGCGACAGACCAGCGGCGCCTCCGATCAGCGTACGAAGCACGTCCCGGCGACTTGGCACGGGAGCCATGGGCAGAGTCTAGCGTGAAAAGCCGCCTGCCGAAACGCGAAAGGACGATGGCCGACGCGCGTCAGCCTCGTCTTTTTCCAGTAAAACCCCTTCCAGCCAGCGCGGCCGCGACAGACATCCCGAGCAGAACCATCGTCGATGGTTCGGGGACCGATACAGGCTCCTGCCCGGGTGGACCGTAACTCACGAGATTGGGTGGCCCGTTCCGATTTGGCTCGCCGGGCGCGGCGCCCTCCGAGCCGGATGAGCCCTGGTTCTCGCTCGGGCCGTTCGGAGAACCAGGATTGAACAAGGACTCCAGTGGTGTCGTGTCGAGGTTCTCGAGAAACTCGCCAGGAGCGGCGGCGCCCGATCCGCCTCCGGCTCCCGCACCAGTGCTGCCTCCAACACCGCCGCCACCGGCGTAGCCGCCCGAACGAAACCCACTGAACCATGAGTGCAACGCTGTGCAATCAGAACATCCCAACGGACCGATGTTCTGCGCAAGGAGTTCGTGTGGCCAGTCGAGTGGCAGATCGGACACAAGCTGTGACGGCAAGTTATCCGGCGTGATCGTCAACGACGGCAATCCGGGCATCACACCGGACAAGCCGAAGGGCGACTTCAAAGAGCTCGGCGTGAACACGTTCACCGGAATCGGGACCGATGGTCGCCTCAATGGCGACGTGTGCAACACAGAGGGTGACGCTGTAATCTGTTCAATCGCAACGTCCAGAGGAACTGGACCGGGCCCGACGTTGCTGTCATTTCTGGCTCGCGTGAGCAAAACTGCGCACACAATCAAGACAATAACCGCCGCCATCATGCCCAGTCGGCCACGGGGGGAGAACCAGACTGGCATTCACTGCAGCAACT